>JAIRPB010000026.1 GCA_031257305.1 Azoarcus sp. | reverse complement strand
AATAACCTTGCAAGTAAAGCAAAATTTTCATCAGCAAGATTTTTTGTTTTCATTTTGAGTTTACCCATGACATGGACTCCTCGTGTTGAACCGCGAATGGACGCTAATATACGCTAATTCTGATGGTTTATTCACGTTTATTCGCGTTCATTAGTGGTTTTTTTATCTTCATCATGAGTTGGACGACTCCTTAATGTGAACCGCGAATGGACGCTAATAGACGCCAATTTCTGATGGTTTATTTACGTTTATTCGCGTTCATTAGCGGTTTATTGTTTTTAGATGTTTTGTGTTGGCAACTTGGCATAACTTTACCATGTGGAGGCTGATTTACCCTTCGCTTTCGCGTTACGGGGAGGTGTGATAGCCTCATTGGGCGGTTTTGAAAACTTTTGCATATTTTTCCGTTTTTGTTCTTGAAGTTGAACAGGTTTTTACGGCTTGGCAGTGGGGCAGGGCGTGTGGCTTGCGCTTTGGGATGGGGCCGCCCTGTTACCTGTGGTTGAGCCTTCGGCAAGACTGCCTATAATAGCGATGCTTGTGAAAGCGGGCATCCTCTTCTAAGAGACGGTGAGTGGGAGTCGAGAATTGGCTAGTAACTTAAAATTGGCAGACATTGGGTGGCAAGTGACAGATACCAAACGGGAAGTGCTAGAGATTCTCGATGAGGCATTGGGTCTAGAAGGGCGTGGGCTGGCGTTTTTGCCGGATACCCCGCTCTTGGGCGCGGTGCCTGAACTGGATTCGATGGCGGTAGTGGGCGTGTTGAACCTGCTGGAAGAGCGGTTTGATTTCATGATTGGCGATGATGAAATCGACGGTTCTACTTTTGCTTCCGTGGGTACACTGGTTGCGTTTGTGCAAGACAAGCTGGACCAATTGGCACGCGGCTCGTCTTAGCGCCCTGCCGCAAGGCTGTTTTGCTATCGGTTTTTACTTCTGCATTGCGTGTGCAGAGGGTTTTGTTCCCGGAATCCGTTGAATTTCTGCTGTCTGACGAAAAAGAGCGTCGTGCTTCATCATGGCGCATTGGCTTAAAGGGCTGATGGGTAAGGAACGCATCATGGGAGATGTCAAAAAACTGTTGCTGGGGCTAACCCTGTGCGCCGCGTTGCTGCAATCTGGCTGCGCGTCTATGCGGACTCCTCAATACGCAACCGAAGCCGAAGCGGTGTCCGCTTTGGGGACTCCCACAGAACGGCGGGACAACGGTGACGGTACGGCAACCCTTGTATTCGCCACACAGCCCAAAGGCTCAACCTGCATGATGGTGCGCGTGGATGCTGAAGGAAAAGTTTTGCAGACGAGGGATGCCTTGGGGCGGGATAGCCTCAGCAGGGTGAGGCCCGGCATGAGCAAAGACGATGTTACCGCGCAACTTGGCCCGCACCGTTCTGAACGTAAAGACGAAAACACGGGGGAAGAGGTCTGGGACTGGAATATCCGTCACCGTGGGCGCGGCAGCGCAACGCTTTTTAACGTGTATTTTGTAGACGGGGCAGTGAAGTATGTTGACCGCAGCCGCGTGTACAACACGCCTAACGGAGAACGGGTTGTCCGGTATCCCTATTACTATTACGCATACCCGCCCTATCCGTATCCTTATTATCCCTACGCTTATCCGTACTATTGGGGCTATCCCTACGGCGGGTATTACAACCACAACCGGGGCTATCATCATCACGGGCACGGCGGCGGGAGTGTGATACCGCGCCCGCCTCCCCCTCCGCGCCCGCCGCTTCCGCCGCCCCCGCCACGTATTCCCGTGCCGGCTCCGTGGAGGCGCTGATTTATGCTGCTGATGGTTGATAACTACGACAGCTTTACTTGGAACATCGTGCAGTATTTTGGCGAGTTAGGAGCTGATGTGCGGGTGTTCCGTAACGATGCCGTCACGTTGGAAGAAATTGCCAAAATGGCCCCTTCGCATCTTGTGATTGGTCCCGGTCCGTGCGCCCCTGCGCAAGCCGGGGTGTCTGTGGCGGCCATCCGTGCGTTTGCCGGCAAAATTCCGATTCTTGGCATCTGCTTGGGGCATCAGTCCATTGGTGAAGCCTTTGGCGGCAAAGTGGTGCATGCCAAGCGCCTGATGCACGGCAAACTTTCAAATGTGCAGCACACGGGCTTCGGGGTTTTCCGGGCATTGCCCAGCCCGCTGGCCTGTACGCGCTACCATTCGCTGGCCGTTGAGCGTGAGACGCTCCCTGATTGCCTTGAAGTGACGGCTTGGGCGGAGGACGGTGAAATCATGGGGCTGCGGCATCGTTCATTGGCCGTTGAAGGGGTGCAGTTTCATCCCGAATCCGTTCTCTCTGAACGCGGCCACGCGCTTTTTTCAAATTTTCTGAACCCATAAAGGATAACGATGATTACGCCGCAAGAAGCCTTGCAACGTACTATTGAGCACCGTGAGATTTTCTACGATGAAATGCTTGACCTGATGCGCCAGATTATGGCGGGAGAACTCTCCCCGGTGATGACGGCGGCAATTCTCACGGGACTCCGGGTGAAGAAGGAAACTATCGGGGAGATTGCCGCGGCCGCAACGGTGTTGCGCGAAATGGCGGTGAAAGTGAACGTGCCGCCGCCTAACGATAATTTCATCGACATCGTGGGCACGGGCGGTGACGGTTCGCATACGTTCAATATCTCCACCACAAGTGCTTTCGTTATTGCTGCGGCCGGGGCACGGGTGGCCAAGCATGGCAACCGGGGGGTGTCCTCCAAAGCGGGGGCCGCAGATGCGATTGAGGCGCTGGGCGCCCGTCTTGACCTCAACGCGGAACAGGTTGCTGATTGCATCGCCCATACGGGCATTGGCTTTATGTTTGCGCCCAATTTCCATGCTGCCATGAAAAACGTGGCTCCCGTGCGGCGCGAAATGGGGGTGCGTACTCTTTTCAATATCTTGGGGCCGCTCATCAACCCGGCGGACGCGCCCAACGCGCTGCTGGGGGTGTTCCATCCCGACCTCGTAGGTATCTTTGCGCGGGTGATGGAACGCTTGGGCGGCAAACACATCGTCGCGGTGCATGGGTTGGACGGCGTCGACGAAATTAGCCTAGGAGCCGCCACGATGGTCGGCGAACTGAAAGACGGCAAAGTTTTTGAATACACCATCCATCCAGAAGATTTTGGACTCCGCATGGCGGGGACGCGCAACCTGCGGGTTGAGAGTACCGGGCAATCAATTTCGATGATGCGGGGCGTACTTGATAACCAGCCGGGGCCGGCGCGTGACATCGTTATTTTTAATGCGGGCGTGGCGCTTTACGCCGCCAATGTTACTAGCACCATCGCGGAGGGCATTGCCCGTGCGGGAGAAGTGCTTGGTTCCGGCGCGGCTAAGGCAAAAATGGAAGAGTTTGTACGTTATAACCAAAATATTAAGGACGCATAAATGGGAGACATCCTGCAAGAAATCCTCGCCGTAAAAGTCCGGGAAGTGACCACCGCCCGCGCCCGTCTGCCTTTAGTGGAGATTCAGTCCCGTGCGCGGGATGCCGCCCCTGCGCGGGATTTTGTTTCCGCCCTGCGTAGCCGGACGGAAAAACAGCAGCCAGCGGTGATTGCCGAAATTAAAAAAGCCAGCCCGTCCAAAGGGCTTATCTGCAAAAACTTCCAGCCCGCCGAAATTGCCAAGTCTTATGCCGCCCACGGCGCGGCGTGTCTTTCTGTGCTCACGGACGAATCTTTTTTCCAAGGTTCGCCCGACGCGCTAAAAGCCGCCCGTGCCGCATGTGACATTCCCATTTTGTGCAAAGATTTCATCGTTGACCCTTACCAAGTTTTTGCGGCGCGGGTCATTGGGGCGGATGCCATCCTGCTGATTGCCGCCGTGCTTTCTGATACCAAAATGCAGGAATTTGCCGGCATCGCGCATGAACTCGGCATGGCCGTGCTGGTTGAGTCCCACGACGGCGAGGAACTAGAACGTGCGCTAAAGCTAGAAACGCCGCTTATCGGCATCAACAACCGCAACCTGCGCACGTTTGAAGTGTCCATCCAAACCACCTTAAACCTGCTCCCGCGCATCCCCCCGGGGCGCATCGTGGTTGCCGAGAGCGGTATCGGGACAAAAGATGACGTAGCGGCGCTACGTGCGGCGGGCGTCCAGACTTTTCTTGTGGGCGAAGCCTTTATGCGCGAGAAGGACCCCGGGCTGGCGCTGGCGGGGCTGTTTGATATATAGCGCGTTGCCTGTCTACATTTTATTTTTAATGAATATCTAAAATAATTTTCGTTACGCCAATAATTAACCGCGCCCCTTCTTGGCTTCTTTCCCGCTGAGGGGAATTGCGGGAAAAGGCGGAAGCCCCGTGCGGCAAACTCCCCTGCCGTGATAAAATTCCCGGTTTCGTTCCACTATTAGCGGTTAGGCCGCTAGAAGCCGCGCATGACACAATTTGCTAGGGAAACACTCCCCATCAGCCTTGAAGAAGAGATGCGCCACGCCTATCTTGATTACGCTATGAGCGTGATTGTGGGGCGGGCGCTGCCGGATGCGCGGGATGGCCTCAAGCCCGTGCATCGCCGTGTGTTGTACGCGATGCACGAGCTTTCTAACGACTGGAACCGTGCCTATAAAAAGTCGGCGCGTATCGTTGGCGATGTCATCGGTAAATACCATCCGCATGGCGACACCGCAGTCTACGACACCATCGTGCGTATGGCCCAAGATTTTTCCTTGCGCTATATGCTCGTCGACGGGCAGGGCAATTTTGGTTCTGTCGACGGCGACAGCCCGGCGGCGATGCGTTATACCGAAATCCGCATGGCGCGTATCGGCCACGAGATGCTGTCTGATTTAGACAAAGAGACGGTTGATTTCGGGCCTAACTACGATGGTTCCGAAAAAGAGCCATTGGTGCTTCCCGCAAGAATTCCCAACTTGCTTATCAACGGTTCTGCGGGGATTGCCGTGGGCATGGCTACCAACGTGCCTCCGCATAACCTTGGGGAAGTGGTTGATGCCTGCCTTAGGCTGCTGGCGGAGCCGGAAGTGGATTTGGAGGCTTTAATTGGCATCGTGAAATCTCCTGATTTTCCCACCGGGGGGCTAATTTACGGCCTCGCGGGGGCGCACGAGGGCTATCGTACCGGGCGCGGGCGGGTCATTATGCGGGCGCGTACCCACTTTGAGCCTATCGGCAATACCGACCGCCAAGCCATCATCGTTGATGAGCTGCCGTATCAGGTCAATAAAAAAACCTTACAAGAAAAAATTGCCGAACTCGTTAATGAAAAACGCATTGAGGGTATCTCTCATATCCAAGATGAATCCGATAAATCCGGCATGCGCTTGGTCATTGAGCTTAAGCGCGGCGAGATGCCCGAAGTTGTTCTGAACAAGCTCTTTAAGCACACCCAGTTGCAGGACACTTTTGGCGTCAATATGGTGGCGTTGGTTGACGGCAAGCCCAAACTGCTCAATCTCAAGGAACTGCTGGTGTGCTTTCTTGAACATCGGCGCGAGGTTGTCACCCGGCGGACGATTTTTGAATTGCGCAAGGCACGGGAGCGGGGGCATGTGCTTGAAGGTCTGGCGGTGGCGCTCTCCAACGTGGATGAAATCATCGCTCTCATCAAAGCCGCGCCCACGCCGCCGGATGCTAAACGCGAAATCATGGCGCGTGTCTGGCGTTCCGCACTGGTGGAGGAAATGCTGTCCCGCGCAATGGCGGACAGTTTCCGTCCTGATGGTTTATCTCCCGAGTTTGGGCTTTCTGCCCAAGGCTACCGTCTCTCCGATGCCCAAGCGCAAGCCATCCTTGAACTCCGTCTGCAACGGCTTACAGGTTTGGAGCAGGACAAAATCGTGGCGGAATACCGCGAGGTTATCGACCTGATTGCGGATTTGCTCGATATTTTGGCTCGCCCTGACCGCATTACGGCCATCATCGTGGATGAGCTTAACGCCGTTAAAAACCAGTTTAGCGACCCGCGGCGGACAGAAATTATTCTGAATACGTCTGAAATTAACCTTGAGGACCTCATTACCCCCGAAGATATGGTGGTAACGCTCTCGCACACAGGCTATTTCAAACGCCAGCCTCTGGCGGATTACCGCGCCCAGCGGCGCGGAGGGCGCGGCAAGCAAGCCACGTCAATGAAGGAAGAAGATTTTGTCGACCGGCTTTTTGTAGCTAATACCCATGACACCGTGCTTTGTTTCTCTAACCGTGGCCGCTGTTACTGGCTACGGGTTTTCGATGTGCCCGAAGGGGCACGCAACGCGCGCGGCAAGCCTATCGTCAATTTGTTCCCGCTTCTTGAAGGCGAAAAAATTACCGCCGTGCTGCCCGTTAATAATTTTGACGAAGAGCATTTCGTATTCATGGCGACCAGCGGCGGTACCGTCAAAAAAACCACCTTGGCCGCGTTTGCTAACCCGCGCAAAGCCGGCATCATTGCCGTGAGCCTTGATGAAGGCGATTTTCTTATTGGCGTTGCCATTACGGATGGCAACAGCGACGTAATGCTTTTCTCCGACGCGGGCAAGGCCGTGCGTTTTGCTGAAACCGATGTGCGCCCGATGGGGCGCGACGCACGCGGGGTGCGTGGCATGACTCTCGAAAACGGCCAGCGCGTTATCGCAATGCTGGTAGCGAAGGATGAGAGCCATTCCGTGCTCACGGCCACGGAAAACGGCTACGGAAAACGTACTCCCGTTTCCGAATACACCCGGCACGGGCGCGGCACAAAAGGCATGATTGCCATCCAGACGTCCGAGCGTAACGGGGCGCTTGTCGGCGCGGCGCTCGTTAAGCCGTCTGAAGAAGTCATGCTTATTACCACCACCGGCGTGCTCATCCGCACCCGCGTTGAAAGCATCCGCGAAATGGGACGTTCTACCCAAGGCGTCACCCTCATCAATATCGACGAAGGTTCCGCGCTGGCGGGTATCGAAATCGTGGCGGAATCGGATGTGGATGCGCTGGGCGACGGCGGCGGGGCAGGGCAGGAGAGCAATCTTCCCCAAAACACAAACACCGCAGGGGACGAAGGGAACGAGTCATGACAAGAGCGTGGAATTTTAGCGCCGGTCCTGCAACGCTGCCGCTGGCCGTGTTGCAACAAGCACAGAAAGAATTTACCGACTGGCATGGCATCGGCGCCAGCATCGTTGAAGTGAGCCATCGCGGCCCTGCCTTTTCTGGGGTTATCGCGGACGCTGAAGCGGATTTGCGCGAACTGTTGGCGATTCCCGAAAACTACCGGGTGTTGTTCCTGCAAGGCGGGGCCAGCTTGCAATTCGCGCAAGTCCCGATGAATCTTGCAAACGGCAAAAGCTCAAACCACATCGTCACCGGCACTTGGTCGCAAAAAGCCTATAAAGAAGCTGCCCGCCTAGGGGCGGCAAGTTTGGCCGCATCCACAGAAGAGGGCGGACAGTTCAAGAAGTTGCCGGCAATTGAACGCCTCCAGTTTGATTCCAATGCCGCTTACGTCCACCTCTGTACCAACGAAACCATCCACGGCATCGAAGTACATGAAGCGTATGAGGCGCGCCTGCATGCCGCGCTGGCTGCTGCCGCGCCGGGTGTGCCGCTGGTGGCGGACATGAGTTCGCACATTCTCTCCCGCCCGCTTGATGTGAGCCGCTACGGGCTGATTTATGCCGGGGCACAAAAAAATGTGGGACCCTCTGGCGTAACGCTCGTCATCGTGCGGAACGACCTTTTAGATGGCACAAAAAACAACGTACCCACGCAACTTCTCTACCGCAACCAAGCGGATAACGGCTCCATGCTCAACACCCCGGCCACCTTTTCCATTTATATGGCGGGGTTGGTTTTCAAATGGCTGAAAGGGCAGGGGGGGCTTAAAGCAATGGCCGCCGCCAACCAAGAAAAAGCCCGCCGCCTGTACGAAGCCCTTGACCACAGCAAGGGCTTCTACCGCGCCTGCATTGAGGATGCAAATTGCCGTTCCATTATGAACGTGCCCTTCAACCTGCCTACCCCGGAGTTAGAGGCCCAATTCGTCAAAGAATCGGAATCGGCGGGTTTTATAGGGCTGAAAGGCCACAAATCCGTCGGCGGCATCCGCGCCTCCCTCTATAACGCCGTGCCTTTGGAAGCCGTCGACGCGCTGTTGCGGTTTATGGAAAAGTTTGCGGCCGCGCATCGCCCAGAAAAATAACGGCACACGCCGCTATTATTTCCGCGAGATATTTATTTTTTGCCTACAACTGAAACCGACTCGTTAATACGTTGATTTCTGCCGCGAGGTTGCGGATGTCAGCGGCGGTATTTTTGAGTTTGGCAACGGACGCCCGATTGGTTTCTGCCATTTGCGCGATACGTTCAATATCGCGGCCAATAAGCTGGCTGGCCGTGCTTTGTTCGTTTAGGGCGTGTGTGATGGCATTCACCGAGACAAGCGTCTCATCAATCTTGCTTTGGACTTCGTGCATAGATGCGCCGGCGTGATTGGCAAGCTGTACGCCGTCAGCAACTTGCATCTGGCTGGCTGACGTGCTGGTAAGCGTACCGTTAGTCCCGGCCCGGATGGTTTCCACCATGTCGACGATTTCAGAAGTGGATGTTGCCGTGCGTTCGGCAAGCTGGCGCACTTCATCTGCCACGACGGCAAAACCTCGTCCGGCTTCGCCCGCACGGGCGGCCTCAATGGCGGCGTTAAGCGCCAATAGGTTTGTTTGGTCGGCAATGTCCTTGATAACGTGGATGATTTTGCCAATTTCAGATGACTTTTCCGCCAAATTTTTGATGCTTTCCGCTGTGGCGGTGGTGGCTTCTAAAATGCCGTTCATGCCTTGCAGGGAATGCTGGACAACGTCGATGCCACGGAGGACGGCTTGGCTAGATTCGTGCGAATTCTGGCTTGCGCTGGCAGCAGAGTCGGAAATATTGCTGATATTGGAGGACATTTCCTCTACGGCACTGGCAATGGCAGAAGCGGATTCGCTCTGGATATTGGCCGCTTCAAGCACTTGGTTGCCATCGTCGTACATAACGGCAGAATCTGATTCAAGCCTAGATGAACTAGAACGGATTTTGAACAGGATGTCGCTCAAACTGGTGCGCATACGTTCAACGGCGGCCAGCATGCTCCCGTCAAGGCCGGGTTTAATAACAATGCGTTTTTCAAGATGTCCCGCCGCAATGTGTTCAATCTGGCGGGTTGCTTCAAACGGTTCGCCGCCCAATTCATGCTTAATTTGCCGGGCCGTTGCTACGGACAACGCAATACAAATGAGGGCTGAAAAGAAAACAACGGCAACATTAAGGGCGCTGGCAACGGTTTTTTGCTCGATACTCTGTTCGTATTCGTTTTTTGCCACATCAAGTTGAAGCTGGATAAGTTCATTAAATTTTCGGGAAAGCGGTTCCGCCATCGCATAAAGCGTTAAACGGTTGAATTCTTCTATTGCGTCCAAATCGTTTTTAGCGAGTATGGATTTGAGCTTAGAGAGGGGTTCTTGGCTTGCCGTGCGTAGCATGTCTATTTCGTTGACTAGTTTTTTTTCGTTATCTGTTAATTCAGTATGGAGATATTGGTTCCAGAGTGAGGAAATTTTTGTTTCTGCATTTTCAATTTGCTGTATAGCTGCATTGAATGCTAGGCTTTTGCTTTCAGCCTTTTGTGCAGTATCAACAATATCGATTGCGTAGAGGTCGGCAATCATTTTTATATCGCGCAGGGGAACAACACGGTTTTGATAGACGTTATTAAGCGCCATAATTGAATGTTGCAATTCCACCGCGCCAGAAGCCGCAATAGCAATCATGCCCGTCAACGCAACAATAGCAACCAGCAAGATGCGGTGAACAACTTTCATTGATTTCAGCATTACGGCTCTCTCCATTTCCGTCATAAAATAGAGCGCGGGATACGGCGATTTGTTTCTTTATTTTTGCTGGTTACATCGTGAATGAATTCACAAAAAGGCGGGAACTTGGCGAAAGTATTCTGCTTCACAAAAACATCAATTTTTTCAAAATCTGCCCTGCCATGACGGCGGGAGGCGGTATCTATTCAATATCTACTTAAGGCAAAGCGTGGCACATTTTATCTCTAGCTGGCGTATTGCAAAAAAAAGGGCATAAAAAAACGCGCCCCTAAAGGCGCGTTTTTATGTGCGTGCCGCACTTCAAACAACTTTTTACCGATACCCGCGCTGACGGCGCGCAACAGCACCGACGAGTCCGAGACCGGCAAGCAACATCGCCCAAGTTTCTGGTTCAGGCACCACACCGGCCGCCGCAACGCCCGTGATGGTTACGCTCCATTGGTTGCCCCAAGAATCCGGCACCAAACCACCAGACAGGCCATCGTTTTTGAAGCCGTCCCACAGGTTGTTGGACTTGGGAGCGTTATCCCAATTAGACACCGTGAAGAAGAATTTCCCATCACGCAGGTTATCCAGCTTGATAAAGGCATCAAATCCCGGACCAGAATCATCATCAAACTTAATGAGATTGCCGAGGCTGTCCCAGATACCCAGTGACGGATCGAAATTTCCCGCCTGGAAAGAATCAGTGAACGAAATCACTACGCCATCGAGATTGCCGGTGAGGGCGGAGTCGACCGTAAACCAACCCACGGCATAGTCATTTTTCCCTGTGAGCGAACCCGTTAGCGTGAAAGACGCAGCTTCGCTGGCAGATGAAGCAAGAAACAGCCCGCTTGCCATGACAGCCCAAAGTAACTTTTTCTTCATAGTGTTCTCCTGCATAGACGAAGAAATAAACAAAAACAAACCGATGTAACTCTAGCAAGTTACATGCCTCAAGCGCAACATTTTGATTTTATTTTATTTTTAATTTTATTATGACAAATATCACAAACAAAATGTAAAAAAATCCGACATATATTGTCCCGGCCTTTAACGCACGGCGGCGGGCAAGACATTGCGGGCAACCAATTCTCTGATGGTGTTCAGCCTACCGTGGAAAAAGTGGTCAACGCCGGAAATAACCGTAACGGAAAGCTCCTGCCTACGTGCCCATTCCAGCACATTGCCCAAGGGCACGGTTTCGTCAGACTCGCCATGAATAATTAAGGCCGGGATGTTTTTGGGCACTGGCGGGGTTTCGTAGTACGTGGAACTGCCATCTGTTTTACCCACTGCCGTACCCACCAGCACCATCTGCCGGGGCAAAAAGCCCTCGGTTGCCAAATGCCCCGCAAGCCGTACCTGCACGTAAGCGCCAAAAGAAAACCCGCCCAGCACTAAAGGCAAACCTTTTCCCCAACGGGTTTGGGCCCAAGCCAGCACCGTTAGCATGTCTTGGGTTTCGCCGTTGCCGAAATCATGCGTGCCTTCACTTTTGCCGACTCCCCTAAAATTGGGGCGCAAGGCGGCATAGCCTAGGTCACGCAAAGCACGGGCTAAGGTATAGGCCACTTTGTTGGTATTCGCGCCGCCAAAAAGCGGGTGAGGATGGCACACAAGGGCGATTCCCCGCACATCGCCGGGAATATCAGCCAGCATGTCAATATTTCCTGCCGCGCCGGGAATCAGGATGTGTTCAGGGGAATGTGAGCGGATGGCAGTCATAGTGTCTCGTCTGCGGTTTCGACGACAGAGGTATACCCCTCTTGAAGATGTTCGCCCCGCCACAGCCCAAGGGCAGAAAGGTAAGCCAGCGCGGCAAACGGCCACAAAGCGGCGAGCAGCCTGCATAGGCCATAGAAGTTCTGGTAGTTGGCCCGCCGGGTAATGAAAGAGCCGCCATTTACGCCCGGCAAAAAATAGGGGCTTTCCGGCATCATGTTGATAAGCAGGGAGGCCATCAGGAGGCAGGCCCCGGCCAGCGCATGCTGGGCCACCCTAGGCAGGCGCAAGGCAGCCAGCAACAGCCCTCCCCCCGCAATCAGCCCATACTGAGTGCCCGGAGACGATGCCCAGGCTAAAGGGCTAGAGGGTTCAAGAAAGTAGGCTGACGCCACAAAACGGGCGGTAATGCCCAGCAGGATTAACGCGAATACCATCGCGGAACCTTTCTGCGCGCGCAGTACGCAACGCGCAAACAATCCGATAGCTAGCAACATGCTTGCGGTTTGCGCCGTCTCGAAAATGATGAGGCGGTCGGGGTCAAACTTTACGGGCGGGGCGATATCCAGCAAACGCCGCAACCCGCCTCCGGCGAATAACAGCTGATCCGGTGTCAATTGCACAAGCACCCAGATGATGACAAGAACCAGCGCCGCGTCCCCGGCTAGGCCATCGGCAATGTAACGGACTCGCCAGCGTGCCAGCCCATGTCCCGGCGCAAAGAAGTTTTCTCCCCAACGCGCCCCGATGAATGCCCCTAAAAGCGCCCCCAAACTGTTGGCGGCAAGGTCAACGTTGCTGGCAACCCGTGTGGGCAGAAAATTTTGGACGGTCTCTATGCTGAAACTCAAAAAAGTAGCAGAGAGAACCATAACAAACACTTTTTTCTTCCGGGACCACCGCCGGGGCAATGCGGGCACCACGGTTAATCCCAATGGCACGTACCCAAAGATATTGACGATAAAATCCCCAAGGTCAAAATATTTTGGCCAAGGGGCAAACAGATAGTCAAAAACCGGCAAGCCTTTTTCCCGCCAGCCGCTCATAGGAAACAGGCAGGCGCACAACAAAAGCGCTGTGTAGGCAATAGCAAGGTGTCGGGGGAAACGTCGTGCGGAGTACAAGTCGAAAAACAGCCAGAAGAATCTGGTAAGTCTAGCGGAGATTTCAGGGCTACGGCGAATTGCCGCGATAAGGCCCGTTTCCCGGCAAAAGAGACGTCATCATCACCTAGGTGGCTCCGTCGGGTACCAACTCCGGCAAACAAGTACCGGAGCAAATTAGCCTGTCTTACGCAAAAATTCTGATTGAGGTTAAAGAGCGGGACAAAGACGGTCCGCCGGGCAAAGAAGTGGAAGCCGAAGGAAGAGGAGAAGAAAAAACCGACACAATACTTAAGAGCGTATTCAGCCCGTCAGAAGAGTGAAGCCCAAATGTAAGGCAAGCAGAATGCTTGCCTTACATTCAAGCGCAGGGATGCTTGCCCCAACAGAGATTCCCGTCATAGCGAAAAGCGAAGCGACGAAGCAATCCAGACTGTCCGTCGGACGAGATAAAAGAATGTAAGGCAAGCCTCCTGCTTGCACCACGCTGGCGGGCGCTCTTAACCGAGCCGCGCTATCCGCTCAATGTCAGGGGCGACGCGCGGCCCCACGGTTTTTTGTTTTATCCGCGAGAATATTTTTGCTTGCCCTTTTCTCAATCCCCCTTTCCGGCTAAAGTCACGCGCCTTATCTTTTTTTATGCCTTCCTGCCGCCGTGCGTCTCCTGCGTCTTGCCAGAATCATTTCCCTTAGCCTACGGTTTGGCCTTGACCGGCTTATCTTGGATGCCGATTCAAGCGGGCGTTTTGTGCGCTGGTGGAGCAGGGTGTTTTTCTGGCGCAAGTTTAGTGAGCCGAGAGGCGTGCGGTTGCGGCGGGCGCTAGAAACGCTGGGGCCTATTTTCATTAAGTTTGGCCAGATGCTTTCAACGCGGCGCGACCTGTTGCCGGCCGATTTGGCTGACGAACTCGCTTTGTTGCAGGACCGTGTGCCGCCTTTTCCGCCAGAACAGGCTGTGGGTTTGCTGGAAGCGTTTTATGGGCGTCCGGTGGATGTTGTTTTCCGGCGCTTTGACCGCGAGCCGGTTGCTTCCGCTTCGGTGGCTCAGGTGCATCTGGCTGAACTGCCTGACGGTACGGAAGTGGCCGTTAAGGTGCTGCGCCCCGGTATCGAAAAAGTCATTGAGCATGATATTGGGCTGTTGGAGGCCGGGGCAACGCTGCTAGAAAAAGCCTGGCCGGGGAGCCGCCGCTTAAAGCCGCGTGAGGTGGTGGCTGAATTCAGCAAATACCTGCGCGACGAACTCGATTTGATGCGCGAGGCGGGCAATTGCGCGCAGCTTCGGCGCAACTTCAAAAACTCGCATTTGCTGGTTGTCCCTGAAGTGTATTGGGATTGGTGCGGTCCCCGCATCATGGTGATGGAACGGATGCACGGCATCCCGATTTCGCAGATTCAGAATTTGCGCGAGCAAGGCGTCGACCTCAAAGAATTGTCGCGGGCCGGGGTTGAGATTTTCTTTACGCAAGTGTTCCGTGACGGGTTTTTCCACGCCGACATGCACCCCGGCAACATTTTTGTCGATAGCAAGAGCCGCTACGTTGCCCTTGACTTCGGCATCATGGGAACGTTGAGCGATGTGGATAAAGATTACCTTGCGCGAAACTTTCTCGGCTTTTTTAAGCGTGATTACCGCAAAGTGGCTCAAGCGCATATCGAGGCGGGATGGGTTCCCGCATATACGCGGGTTGATGAATTCGAGTCGGCTATCCGTAGCGTGTGCGAGCCGATTTTTGACCGTCCGCTGAAAGATATTTCTTTCGGCAAAACGCTATTGCGCCTGTTCCAGACGGCCCGCCGGTTTGAGATGGAAGTTCAGCCCCAACTCGTGCTGTTGCAAAAAACGTTGCTCAATATCGAAGGCTTGGGGCGGCAGCTTGACCCTGAACTTGACCTCTGGACAACCGCTAAACCTTTTCTTGAACGTTGGATGCAGGAACAGGTTGGCTGGCGGGCGCTGCTGCGGGAAGTAAAAGACGAAGCGCCGGGTTGGGCCGCTATCCTTCCTCGTTTGCCCAAGCTGGTGTACCGCGCCTTAGCCGAAACGTCCGCACAGCGCGCCGCGCTGGAAAACCGGCTTAGCGACATCGAACGCCGCCAGCGGTTTAGCACTTATCTTATTTTGGGTTTTTCCGCCCTCACGACCGCGCTTCTGGCCGCAGGAATATGGCAACTTCTCAGGTAATCACGTTGTTGTGCCTTGCTGTTTGTGCGATTTGTCACAATATTGACTTTTGTAGCCCCGTTAGCGTGGGCGCTTGATAAACTTGTCGGTTTTCGATTTGACGCCTTACCGGACCAACCGCCATGTTGCTTAAGTTCGTCGTCGCTTATCTGGCCGTGTCTATCGGGATTGGGCTTTTTGCCTCCGCGAAAGTACACAACGCCCGTGACTACATTACCGCCGGCCGGCATTTGCCCATGTCCGTGGTGCTGGCGATGGTGTTCGCCACTTGGTTCGGTTCTGAGACCGTGCTGGGCAATTCGGGAAAGTTTTTTGAGAACGGCGTGGTGGGGCTAATTTCCGACCCGCTCGGCGCCGGGGTGTGTCTGATGTTGTTTGGGCTATTCCTCGCCCGGCCCCTTTACCGGATGAACCTCCTCACGCTAGGGGATTTTTTCCGCCGCCGCTACAGCCGCAGCGTTGAGCTGACCCTTTCTATCTGTATTGTCATTTCCTATCTGGGGTGGGTTGCCGCGCAAATTACGGCTTTAGGGCTAGTCTTTCACTTGCTCTCTGGCATCGACCAAAGCACGGGGATGGTGATTGGCGCGGGCATCGTGCTGCTCTATACGCTTCTAGGCGGGATGTGGTCCGTGGCCGTGACCACTTTCGTGCAGATGATTGTGATTGTGCTGGGCTTGCTCTACGTCACATGGATTGCTACCGATATGGCCGGCGGGGTGGCCCCGGTCATACAGCATGCTGTGGATAATGGTAAGTTCAATCTTTTCAGCATTTCCGCGCATGAAACGTTTGGGTGGATTGCCGCCTTCTTTACGATGGCGCTCGGTTCCATCCCGCAGCAGGACGTTTTCCAGCGGGTCAACTCATCGGGCAACGAACGCACCGCCGTCTGGGGAACCACCCTAGGCGGTTTTTCTTACATTCTTTTTGGGTTTATCCCGATTTACCTTGCCTACACGGCGCAACTCATCGACCCCGCGATGGTGGCAAACATCATCAACGATGACCCCCAAAAAATCATGCCCAAACTGGTGATGGACCATATGTCGCTCGCCACGCAGGTTATCTTTTTTGGGGCGCTGCTCTCGGTCATCATGAGCACGGCTTCGGGCACCTTGCTGGCTCCTTCGGTCACGTTTTCCGAAAACGTATTGCGGGACTTCATCCCTAGCATGACCGACAAACAATTTCTGTGGGCGTCCCGCATCACCGTCATCGTTTTTACGTTGCTCGTCACGGTGTATTCGCTGCTTCAGTTTCAGGTTCATTCCAGCATCCACGATATGGTTGAGAACGCATACCGCATTACCTTGGCCGGCGCGTTTGTCCCGCTTGTTGCTGGCATATTCTGGAAACGCGCCAACCTTCTGGGCGGAACATTGTCTGTCTCGATGGGGCTATCAGCATGGGTTGTTGGCGAGGGGCTTATCTACGCCAACGTTATTTCTGACATTGTCGAGCCGCAAATGTACGGGCTTATTGCCAGCGCGTTAGGCATGGTGTTGGGCGTCGTCATTGGCAACCCGCCTTCCCGGAAGCTCAATCTGGACGCCGCCCAAATCTCTGACGAGCACGAACACGAACAACAACAAGACGGCCTCAAACAAGCCTAAGGCTTTCCCCAAGGATGTACGGACATGACAGCTTCCCCCCCTCCCCGCAAAATCGAACTCGTCTGCCCCGCCGGAGGGCTGCCGGCGCTTCAGGCCGCCGTGGATAACGGCGCGGACTGCGTTTATTTCGGGTTCAAAGACGCCACCAACGCCCGCAATTTCACGGGTCTCAACTTTAGCCTCGACCAAATACGGGAAGGCATCGCCTATGCCCGCCAACACGGGCGCAAAGTTTTTCTGGCCCTCAATACTTTTCCGCTCGACTCCAACCAAGCGGACTGGACCGCCGCCGTCGACCGCGCCGCTGAACTCGGCGTCGACGCCGTCATCATGGCGGACCCCGGGCTAATGGCCTACGCCGCCCGCGCCTATCCTGACTTACGTTTGCACCTCTCCGTGCAAGGTTCCGCCACCAGTTTTGAAGCCATCAATTACTACCATGAGCGTTTCGGCATCCAGCGTGCCGTGCTCCCACGGGTTCTGTCGCTTGCGCAGGTTGAACAGCTCATCGCAAACACCCCGGTTGAAATCGAAGTGTTTGGCTTCGGCGGGCTATGCGTGATGGTAGAAGGCCGCTGTGCGCTTTCCGCCTACGCCACCGGAAAATCTCCCAACTGCGACGGAGCCTGTTCGCCCGATGCTTTTGTACGTTGGGAACAAACCCCGCGCGGCATGGAAACCCGGCTCAACGGTATTCTTATCAACCGCTACAACGACGGCGAACACGCAGCGTACCCCACGCTGTGCAAAGGGCGCTTCACCGTCAAAGATGAAACCTATTACGCCATTGAAGAACCCGCCAGCCTCAATACGCTAGAAATGCTCCCCGACTTATCCCGCGTTGGCATCACGGCCATCAAAATTGAAGGGCGGCAACGCAGCCCCGCCTACGTTGGGCAAGTCACCAAAGTCTGGCGGGCCGCGCTGGATGCTTTTATGCGCGATGGCGAACACTTCACCGTGCGGCAAGACTGGATGGCCGCGCTCAACGAAGTTTCCGAAGGCCAGAGCCACACCCTAGGCGCGTATTACCGCCCTTGGAAATAAAGGGGGAAAAACGCAATGAAACTCTCCCTAGGCCCTTTGCTTTATTACTGGCCGCGCCAGCAGGTGTTCAATTTCTACGAAGAAGCGGCCGCAAGCGATGCCGTTGATATTGTTTACCTAGGCGAAACCGTCTGTTCGCGCCGCCACGAACTGCGGATTGACGACTGGTTTGACATCGCCGCCCAAATCAAAGCGTCAGGCAAAGAAGCCATTCTTTCCACCCAAACGCTTATCGAATCTGAATCCGACCTTAAAACCCTACGCCGAATCGCCGAGAACCCGGATTTTCGCGTGGAAGCCAACGACATGGGCGCGGTCCGCCTGCTTGCCGCCGCAGGTCGCCGCGACTGGATTGCCGGTCCCACGCTCAACGTATTCAACCCCGCCACGCTTAATCTGCTGACCGCCGACGGCGCAAACCGTTGGGTTGCCCCGCCTGAAATGTCTGGCAGCAATATCGCCAACCTGCGTTCTGCCCTGCCTTCCCCCCTAGAAACCGAAATCTTTGCCTACGGCCGTTTGCCGCTGGCCTATTCCGCGCGCTGCTTCACCGCACGGCATTACAGCCTCCAGAAAGACGCCTGCGAATTCCGCTGCATCCAAGACTGCGACGGCATGCTGCTGCGCACACGCGAGGGCGAAGCGTTCCTCACGCTCAACGGCATCCAAACCCAATCCGCACGGGTTTACAACTTGCTAGGCGACATCCCGCGCATCAAAGAAAACGCCGAAATCCTGCGCATCAGCCCCACAAGCCAGCACACGCTCAAAATCGCAGACATTTTCCGCACAGTGCTAAACGGGCAAATAGCCCCCGAAATAGCCTTAGAAACCAGCCAGCCCCTCATGCCAGAAGCGCCCTGTAATGGCTTTTGGTACGGCCAAGCGGGGCATGAGCACGTCACAACAAAGGCTTCTCACGAAACGGGCCGCCAAGACGAACAACGCTCATCCCCGCAACCTCTCCCGCAAACAGAAAAAGCCCCGGAAGAAAAACCAGACCCAGCCTCCCCGCTCCCGCTCCCGCTCCCGTTCTGCCTTTTGCCTCCGGGATTGCGTAACCGGGTCGAATCCTTCCTGCACAACACCCGCCCGCGCACGTCCGACGGCTCCGCCCCCACCCCATTCGCCCTGCTAAGCGCCCGCCTGCCGCAAATGCCGCCCACGCTCGCGCTCACCACGGCGCTCAACCTCGCGCCCCGCGCCATGCTCCCCCGCGAACCGCTCGCGCCGCTCACCGGGCGGCATCTGCGCCTATGCGTACTAGATGCCGGCTTACGGCTCGATTTCATGTTGAGCCTTGATGGCCGCTTCTACCCCTGCCGCGCCAACACGCCGCCAGAGATAACCATCTCCGCCGCGTTGCGCGACTTTGCCGCGCTTGCCTTAGGCAAAGAAGACGCCGACACCCTTTTCTTCGCCCGCCGCCTCATCATGGAAGGCGACACCAGCCTTGGGCTACTCGTCAAAAACACGCTCTCCACCACAAACTGGAACGCTTTTTTGCGCAGGTAAATAAAAAGAAAACCTTTGCAAAAACCGTTCAACACAATCCTAGACGTTTTCTAACGACTCCCTTGAGTCGTTCCAACGTCTCCCTTGAGTTTTTCAAAACCCGGCTATTACAGAACATCCGTCATGGGTATGTGAATGTAGTGCAAGCATCCTGCTTGCCATTTGTGCGTGGATGGCAAGCAGGATGCTTGCCTTACATTTCAGGCGTCTCTCGGCGTCGGGAGGCGAAAGAACCGCTGTTGCTGTAGGGGTACTTGGGGCAAGGGTCGAAGCCGCAAAACCCAGTTTGTGCGCTGACTGGGGCGGGCTTCTGGATTCTGCGGCTATGCGTCGCGCAGAATGACAATTTTGGGGTTTCGGGCGCTTAACAAGCGCCCCTACGGCGGTTGCATCTGCGCGTTTTTAGTTTAGTCAGCGTTACATTAACAAATTCCTTATTCTTCTTTCGCATCCTCTAACCCCCATGTTCTTGT
>JAIRPB010000199.1 GCA_031257305.1 Azoarcus sp. | reverse complement strand
GTAAGCCGCTGGCGCTGGGATTGGTGCTGCTGGCGTCGGGATTGGCGCTGTTGGGCTATTTTGGGATGGCGTGGCTCTGGCGGTTAGAGCGGGGCTGGAAATGGAAACACCGCAAACGCGGAAAAAACCCTCGCGATGGCTTATCCCGTAACCGCTAAACCGGCATCTACCTATTTTTGACAATACGAGTTTTATTCAATTAAATCAATATGTTTTGATAAAAACCCCCGATACGGAAAGGGCTTGTTAAAATATGTCTCACTTCTGGAAAAAACGTTTTGGGGCAAGATGATGATATTCGCAAATTTTCGCCGTCTGCTATACAAGGGGTACATAGGGCGCATGGCTTTATCTGCCGTAGCGGTTTGGGTTTTTATCACGATAAGCGCGTTTCCTGTTTCGGCGCTTGCCCAGACAAACGATGCCGCGTTGCTGCTATTTGAACAAGCGGCCTCAATGGAGCAGGAAAATCCCACCCAAGCCATTGCTACTTACGAGCAAGTGATGCAGCGTTTTGGCAGGCGCACCCCGGCCGCCACCCGTGCGTTAGCGGCTAGGGCGTTACTCAATAAGGGAAGCGTTTTTAGCGAGCAGGGGCATTTGAAAGACGCTATTTACACTTACGAGAGAATTGAGCGGAACTTTGGCAATGAGAGATTGCCGGATATACGCGAAGTGCTGGCCTCGGCGCTTGTTTCCAGAGCCGAGGCTTTTTATAAATTGGGCGATACCGAGAAAACACTGGCGCTCTACACGCAGTTGGCCCAACGGTTTGGCAATGACGAGAACGATTACATCCGCTCGCTGATTGACGTGACATCATGGCGGATTGCTGAAATTAAAGTCGCAGACAAAACCGCCCTCTCGTCGAGACCCTAGAGATTCTGGTTTTGGGGCGCTCAGATTTAATTGATGCAACCGTGGTTAGCCCCTAAACTCTGGGACATTGCCCAAATGTCCCGTGTCGCTCACGCCGGATGCCGGGCAACGTATAGAGGATGACCTATGAAAATGATTTTTTCCGGCATTGCGTCCGGGTCTGTGTGCCGGACGCTGGCGCTGTCTGCCGTGATGGCGGTGGCTCTGTCCGGGTGTCCCTCGCAATACAACACGCCGCGCCAGACGGGCAACAACATGCCGATTTCCGGCGGGCAGAAAATCTCCGAACCGGTTGAAGTTGCCCGTGAATTGTTTGAACGCGGAAAAGCCTTGAGCGAACAAGGCAAAACGCAGGAAGCCAACGCCGTTTTTGAAGAGCTTGACCGCCGATTTGGGCTGGATGACCGCCGCGCTGTCCAGTCGTATGTCACCCAAGCCCTTGCTATCCGGGCGCAATCCGCTTCCACAACGGAAGAAGCCCTCTCCGTCCACAAAGAAATCGAAAACCGTTACGGGGACAATCTCGAGTCCGGCACACGCAAACAACTGGTTGCCTCTTTGTTTGGCAAAGCGGCCAGCTTGGGCAAAACGGGCAATCTTGCGAAGGCTATTCCGGTTTATGAAGAAATTGAACAAATTTACGGTGACGACAAAACTTCAGGCGTCTGGGCCATTTTCTGGCAGGGCGAACTTAGCCGCCAGTTGCGCCGGCTGAGAAACGCCGTGGCCGCTTTTGACCGGCTGGACCAGCGTTTTGGGCAGGAACGTGACCCCGCCGTGCTGTCGGTGGTGGCGGATGCCTTGTTCAAAAAAGCCGAGATATTGACGGAGCAGGGCGACACCCGGGGCGCTGTGGCCATTTATGAGGACATCGACAAACGCTTTTCGGGCGAACGGGATATAAGTTTGCGCAAGCGGGCTTTGGATGCGCTGTTTGCGCAGGGTACGCTGCTCGGCAAGCAGGGGGCAGAGGCGGGCATCAGCGGCAATCCGGTGGCGGCAGTGGCTGTTTATGATGAAATCATCCAACGGTTTGGAAACGAGAAAGACCCTACCCTGCGCCGCGCCGTGGGCAACACGCTGCTCAAGAAAAGCGAAACTTTGCGCCTGCTAGGCGACAATCCCGGCACAATCGCCGTATATGATGAAATCATAAGCCGTTACAGCGATGATAACGTCCTGTTTCCCCGCATATTGGTGGCGACGGTGATGTTCCGCAAAGGGCAGGCATTGGGCAGGCAGGAGGGCGGCGCGAACGCGGCGATGGCCGTATTCGACGAACTCACCCAGCGGTTTGCCGCCGATACCCACCCCAATGTGCGCAAAATTGTGGGACAGGCCGTTGTGGCAAGGCAAAAGCTCGCCACGGGCATGGAACCGATGCACGACAATTAACAATGCCCGCGCTTTACCCCGTCTGTTTGCCGGCTAAGGCTTGCCTTTTATGCGTAGCGCGTTGCCGTTTGGAGCCGCTTGGCGGG
This sequence comes from Azoarcus sp., assembly GCA_031257305.1. Lineage (GTDB taxonomy): Bacteria > Pseudomonadota > Gammaproteobacteria > Burkholderiales > Rhodocyclaceae > WRNU01. Next base: position 5,742 of record JAIRPB010000199.1, on the reverse strand, counting down.
CGTAAAACGGCAATGGCAGAGCTATTTCACATCATTCAAAGGAGGATAACCTCATGGCACAATTGCCTGTCATTCCCCATCTGTCGGATTTAGACCCGGTTGAAACCCAAGAATGGGTGGATGCGCTTGCCGCCGTCATCGAAAGGGAAGGCGCGGACCGTGCGCATTACCTTATTGAATCGCTGATTGCCACCGCACGTGAAAGAGGCGCTGAAATCCCATACAGCGCCACCACCGAATATATCAACACCATCCCGCCTGAACAGCAGCCGCGTTATCCCGGCGACCCGGACATGGAAATCAAAATCCATTCCTACATCCGCTGGAACGCGATGGCGATGGTTGTCCGCGCCAACAAACATACCAACGTCGGGGGGCATATCGCGTCGTTTGCTTCCGCCGCCGCGCTTTATGATGTTGGGTTTTCGCATTTCTGGAAAGCGCCCACTAAGCAGTCAGGCGGCGACATTGTGTTTTTCCAAGGGCATTCCGTGCCGGGCGTTTATGCCCGTGCCTTTCTCCTCGGGCGGCTAACTGAAGAACAGATGGATAACTTCCGCCAAGAAACGGGCGGCAAAGGCGTATCAAGCTACCCGCACCCTTGGCTGATGCCGGATTTCTGGCAATTTCCTACCGTCTCGATGGGGTTGGGACCCATCCAAGCGATTTACCAAGCGCGGTTTATGAAATACCTTGCCAGCCGCAGCCTGATTGACGCCCAAGACGCGGCACAGCGCAAAGTCTGGGCGTTTCTGGGGGATGGCGAAACCGATGAGGTCGAGGCGCTGGGCGCCATTGACATGGCCGGCCGGGAAAAGCTCGATAACCTCGTTTTTGTGGTCAACTGCAACCTCCAGCGGCTCGACGGCCCGGTACGCGGCAACGGCAAAATCATCCAAGAACTCGAAGGGCTGTTCCGGGGCGCGGACTGGAACGTTATCAAAGTCATCTGGGGAACGCATTGGGACGCGCTGTTACGGCGCGACGAAAAAGGCATCCTCAAAAAACGCATGATGGAAGCCTGTGACGGCGAATATCAAACGTTCAAAGCCAAAAACGGCGCTTATGTGCGTGAAAACTTCTTTAATACGCCGGAATTAAAAGAGCTTGTCGCAGACTGGACGGATGATGACATCTGGCAACTCAACCGGGGCGGGCATGACGTTTTCAAAGTTTTTGCCGCCTATAACGCCGCCGTCAACCACAAGGGACAGCCCACCGTCATCCTTGCAAAAACCATCAAAGGTTTCGGGATGGGCGCGGCCGGCGAAGCGATGAACATCTCGCACCAGCAAAAGAAAATGGACCGAAACGCCATTGCCCGTTTCCGCGACCGTTTTCAGCTGCCGGTTTCTGATAAAGACCTCGAAAAGCTGCCCTATCTCACCTTTCCCAAAGATTCCGCCGAATATCAATATCTACATAAATGCCGTGCCGATTTGGGCGGCTATCTGCCGCAACGGCGCCGGCTTGCGGCTCCGCTCTCAACGCCGCCGCTGTCCGCGTTCGACGCGCTTCTCAAAGCCTCTGGGGAGGGGCGGGAACTCTCCACCACAATGGCACTGGTGCGCATCATGAACATGCTGATGCGGGACAAAACCATCGGCCAGCATATCGTGCCCATCGTGCCGGACGAATCGCGCACGTTTGGCATGGAAGGCATGTTCCGCCAATACGGCATCTGGAACCAAGAAGGCCAGAAATACGTGCCAGAAGACCATGACCAGCTGATGTTCTACAAAGAATCCAAAACCGGGCAGATTCTCCAAGAAGGCATCAACGAAGCGGGCGCGATGAGCGATTGGATTGCGGCGGCAACGTCGTATTCCGTGCATGGCGTTCAGATGATTCCGTTCTACATCTGCTATTCCATGTTTGGCCTGCAACGCACGATGGACCTCGCGTGGGCGGCGGGCGACCAGCGTTCCCGTGGTTTTCTGGTGGGTGGCACGGCGGGGCGTACTACCTTAAATGGCGAGGGGCTACAGCATGAGGACGGGCATAGCCTTGTTCTTGCCAACCTCATTCCCAACTGCGTGGGGTACGACCCAACATTCCAGTACGAAGTGGCGGTTATCGTGCAGGACGGCCTGCGGCGCATGAACCATGAGCAAGAGGACGTGTTCTATTACCTCACGGTGATGAATGAGAATTACGAACACCCCGAAATGCCCAAAGGCGCTGAAAGCGACATCGTCAAAGGCATGTATCTTTTCAAGAAAGGCGCGGCATCTAAAGCGCCGAGGGTGCAACTGCTCGGTTCGGGCAGCATTTTCCGCGAAGTCATTGCCGCCGCCGATTTGTTACGTAGCGACTGGGGCGTGGAATCCGACCTGTGGGGTTGTCCCGGCTTTAACGTGCTCACGCGGGAAGGGCAGGACGTATCTCGCTGGAATATGCTGCATCCGCTTGAAAAGCCTAAGGTATCGCACGTTGAAGCATGCCTAAATGCCACCCAAGGCCCGGTGATTGCCGCCACCGATTACGTGCGGCTTTATGCCGAACAAATCCGCCCCTTCGTTTCCCGCCGTTACGTCACGCTGGGCACAGATGGCTTTGGCCGCTCCGATACCCGCGAGGCGCTACGGCATTTCTTTGAAGTCGACCGCCATTGGGTGACGCTCGCGGCGCTCAAGGCGCTCGCTGACGAAGGGACGCTGCCCCGCGAAAAAGTGGCGGCGGCCATTGTCAAATACGGCTTGGACGTTAACAAACCGAACCCGATAACGGTTTAAGGACAGCAAAACCATGAGCCTACTCACAGAAATCAAAGTCCCCGACATCGGCGATTTTTCGGATGTGCCCATCATCGACATCTACATCAAAGCAGGCGATACCGTCGCGCTGGACGACGCGCTGGTCACATTGGAGTCGGACAAAGCCACGATGGACGTGCCCGCCACGGCCGCCGGCGTGGTGAAGGAAGTGCTAGTGAAATTGGGGGACCGCGTATCGGAAGGCAGCGTGCTGGTCCGCGTTGAAGCCTCTGGCACGGGAACCCAAGCCCCAACGCCGACAAAAAGCGCGAAGCCCACGGCCGCGGAACCCGCCCATGCAGAACCTGCTACCCGTGTACCAGCAAGCGCCCCCGCCGCGCTTCCCGCAAAAACGCCCGTGTTGTCGTCTCTGCCCACGGGCGGCAGCGTCCATGCCTCGCCCTCGGTCCGCGCCTACGCCCGCGAGTTGGGCGCGGACATCTCGAAAGTCACCCCCAGCGGCCCCAAGGGACGCATTCTCAAAGAGGACGTGACCGGTTGGGTAAAAGGCGTATTGACAACGGGCACGGCATCAACGCTCTCCGCTGGCGGCGGGCTAGACCTTCTGCCTTGGCCCAAAGTGGATTTCGCCAAATTTGGCGACATCGACATCCAGCCCCTGTCTCGCATCAAAAAAATCTCCGGCCAGAATCTCGCCCGTAACTGGGTCATGATTCCCGCCGTGACCTACCACGAAGATGCGGACATTACCGATTTAGAGGCGTTCCGCGTCCAAATCAACAAAGAAAACACCGGCGGCGCAAAAGTGACGCTGCTTGCTTTTCTCATCAAAGCGGCGGTGAAGGCGCTCCAGAAGTTCCCTGACTTTAATAGTTCGATTGATGGCGACAACCTTGTACTGAAAAAATATTTCCACATCGGGTTTGCCGCCGATACGCCCAATGGCCTGGTTGTTCCCGTGATTAAAAACGCCGACCAAAAAGGCGTTTTGGAAATTGCCGCCGAAACAGGCGAACTCTCCCGCCAAGCGCGTGAAGGTAAGCTCAAACCCGGCGATATGCAGGGCGCGGGCTTTACCATTTCCAGCGTAGGCGGCATTGGCGGCACGTATTTCTCCCCCATTATCAACGCGCCGGAAGTAGCGATTTTGGGTGTCAACAAATCGGCGACCAAACCGATTTGGGACGGCACAGCCTTTATGCCCCGGCTAGTTCTGCCTTTGTCGCTTTCCGCCGACCACCGCGTCATCGATGGGGCAGCGGCGACGCGCTTTAATGTTTACCTAGCGCAATTGCTGGCAGATTTTAGGCGGGTGATGCTATGAGGCGGCTTTTTATTCTTGCGGGCACTATTTTTAGGTCAATGTAGTGCGCCCCTCGCGCCTTGTTGCCGTAGATGCCGTTTCCCCCGTCAAGCCCATCACAGAACGTCCGTCGTGGCGAGCGAAGCGAAGCAATCCATGCTGCTGCTATTCCGGCCATCCTGGATTGCTTCGTCGCTTCGCTTCTCGCCATGACGGGGCGGGATGTGGGGGAGGTAGGTATGGGAATTATTTCACGGCGCTGGCTTGCCCCAACAGAGCGGTGGCGGGTTTTGCCCTCTCCCCTTGTGGGAGAGGGTGGCGCGAAGCGCCGGGAGAAGGGTGGGCGAGTCATGCTCGCCCTAACGCCCGTACAGCATGACCATTCAGGGCGGGGCAACGCCTGCTATCCCTCTCCCACAAGGGGAGAGGGGAGTGTTTATATTGCATTGTGTTATTATTTATTTCTTTGGGCCAAAGTATGAAACATCTTGAAAAAACAGCCGACGAGTCATGAAATGAGCATGGTCTGCCCGCATGCCAAAGCGAAGAAACACACAAGAACGGGGTTACGAAAGGCATCCATCTCTGCAAATGCTACGCATGTGGGCGCATCTTCACCGGATATATGTCTAATTTTTTCAAAAAAATCAGCAGATTAACAGATTTTAGGCCGCCTAGCTTCAGCATCGGTTTCCATCTATTGCAGAAACTCCCGTATCTTCTTGGTATCCTGATTCTGGTTTTGTTGAACATATCCGCAAAAGCGGACTGTATCGGCACGGAAGACCCCGAAACGCAGGAAGATTGCGTCCCTTACGAAGAGGACTATAGGCTTTTGACTCCGCCCGCCTACCGAAATATACGATTTAATGTGTCTGATAATCCCTATTGCGATATTGATGTTAGCTATCCTGTTTTTTCGATTCCCGTGTTAGACAAAAAAATTAGGGAAATGGCTAATTGGACAGAAGCGTTAAACGAATGCCCCACCGCTGCGACGCCAGAAGAGTGGCGTTATCACGAAAGGCTTCACATTAGCTATACAGTGCTTCGCCCTTCCTGCAATGTTCTTGTTGTTTATTTTGACTATTACACGCAGGGTGCCGGTGGCCCTTCGTACTGGCATAGAGGTGCTTTGAATTATGATTTAGCCCGCCATAAATTTCTGGAACTAAAAGATTTGTTTAAGGACTTTGATGCCTTGGCGAACACGGAAATTTTAGATGGTTTAGAAGTCCCTTTTCTTATTCCCGACGGTATCGTAACTCACAGGCACAGCGGTCTCGGCGGCCCCGGCCCAACATCGGCAAGCATAAAAGAGCTTCTACCGTACCGCCCTGTCATGCGTTACTGGAATCGCACAGGCTGCAAATCTGCTCGGCCAGCTAAACGAAAACATTGATACCGTCGAACGAACGTTCGCCCCTTGTGAGAAAGGCGGTTTCAAACCCGCCCTTACGGTTTCTCTGCCGCGCCATTGATTTTTAGGGAGGCGGTTTACCCGGCCCGCACCCGTTCTGGCGGGAAGATGATGCTAAAGCGTGAGCCGCTTGTGGGGGAGCTGGTGATGGCTAATGTGGCGTCGTGCCGTTGCAAGACATGTTTGACGATGGAAAGCCCTAGCCCTGTTCCGCCGGTGGCGCGGGAGCGGTCCGAATCGACGCGGTAAAAGCGTTCTGTGAGGCGCGGGATGTGTTCGGGGGCGATGCCGGGGCCGCTGTC
>JAIRPB010000198.1 GCA_031257305.1 Azoarcus sp. | reverse complement strand
GCCTACCCTTCCTCCGGCGGCCCCGGATCCATATCCGCCGGCACGGGCAAGTTGGTGGGCGGCGGCGGGATGGGCTGGTCGTTGGTCATGGCTTCGTTGAGTTGGTAGACATAAGCCATCACCTCCGCCACGGCGGTAAAGAGCGGGGCGGGGATGGTTTGCTCAAGTTCGCAGTGTGTGTAAAGCGCCCGTGCCAGTGACGGGGCTTCGAGCAGGGCGACGCCGTGTTCGCGGGCCACTTCCCGGATTTTCAGCGCCAGTTCGCCCCGGCCTTTTGCGACCACAATGGGGGCGTTCATCTGTGCCGCGTCGTAGCGCAGCGCCACCGAAAAGTGCGCTGGGTTGGTGACAACCACATCCGCTTTCGGCACTTCGGACATCATCCGGCGGCGGGCCATTTCGCGCTGCATCGCACGGATGCGGCCTTTCACCTGCGGGTCGCCTTCCTGTTCTTTGTTCTCGCGTTTCACTTCTTCTTTCGACATGCGCAAATTCTTATGGTATTGCCATAACTGGAACGGCACGTCGAAAAGCGCCAGCAGTCCGAGGCTAAGCGCAATCAGCAATGCCACCCAGATAACCGTGGAAACAAAATCGCTAATCGCGGGAACGAGCGGCTCTTTTAAGAAATCGAAAAGATGGTCGCGGTTGCGCATTAACACCAGCGCGCCCACGCCGCCTACCAGCAGAGCCTTCATCACGGCCTTGAGCATTTCCGCCAAGCCGTGCATCGAAAACATCCGTTTCATGCCTTGCAGCGGGTTAAGCCGTTCAGGCTTGAGACCCAATACTTTGGGCGCGAAGAGCAATCCGCCTAGCATCAGCGGGGAGGCAACCGTCGCAATCATCAACGCAAGAAAGAAGGGCAAAAGCGTGAATAACGCGCCCTCAAGCAGACGTTGCAGCCACTCGATAATGGCAATGGCGTTGGTTTCATAAACCAGTTTCCGGTCAAACGCGAACGCGTTGCGCAGGATGCCCAACAGCCGCTCGCCCATCCACCCGCCTAACATCCAGAGCAAAAGCACACCCGTTACCGTCACGATAAAGGTCGACAGTTCACGCGATTGCGGTACCTGCCCTTCTTCACGGGCCTGTTGTAATCGTCGGCCTGATGCAGGTTCGGTTTTGTCCTGGTCGCTGTCCTCAGCCACAGCTCGCTCCGTGTTGGGTTGGCTGCGCCCGCACGGGAGGCGGCAGGGGCGCAGCAGGGCATTTGCGGATTATTCCGCGTGGCCTCACGTGGCAATAGGCGGATGTGCACGGGAATGCCCGCCCATTTCGGGGACGGCGCACTGTATTTGCACAGGGCCTGCCTATAATGAACGTTTTCTCCCAAGCCGACTGCCCCATGACAACACCCTACGATGCCGCCATCCTGATTGGCCGATTCCAGCCCTTCCATAACGGCCACGCCGCGCTGCTTCGGGAAACCCTCAGCATCGCCGGCCATGCGCTTGTGGTTATCGGTTCCGCGTTCCACGCGCCGACGGCTAAAAACCCGTTTTCTTGGGAACAGCGCGCAGAAATGATAACGGCCTGTTTCAGCGAGGCAGACCGCCAGCGCATTTGTTTTATCCCTATCCGCGATTATTTTGATGACGCCCGCTGGGCCGCCGCCGTGGAGTCGGGCGTACAAGACGCCCTCCGCAAACTTGGGCAACCCGCGCCCCGGCTTGCGCTGGCCGGTTTTCAGAAGGATGACTCTACTTACTACCTACGCCTGTTCCCCCAGTGGGCCTTTGTAGAATTGCCGCGCCAAGGCGACATTGACGCAACCGCTATCCGGCGGATGATTTTGGGGGAACCTGATGCCGCATGGCCCCGCGCCCGCATGCTGTTGCCGCCCGCCGTGGCGGACTGGATTGCGCAATGGCGGCAGGGCATCGTATTCGCAGACATGCAAGAAGAATATCAGGCGCTTGAAGCGGGCAAGGCACAATGGGGCACGGGGCCTTTCATCACATTAGATGCCGTGGTCACGGCCGCAGGACGGGTGCTGCTCATACGGCGCAAATACCCCCCCGGCAAAAACTTATGGGCCATCCCCGGCGGCTTTTTGGATGGGCGCGAACGCCTGTTGCAGGGCGCCATCCGGGAATTAAAAGAAGAAACCCATCTGGCCGTCCCCGACGCAGAACTCCACGCGGCGCTCCGGGCCGCGGCCGTTTTCGACCATCCCGACCGTAGCCAGCGGGGGCGCGTCATTACCCACGCTTACTGGTTTGGCCTCCCGCACCCCGTCCCCCCCGCCGTCCAAGGCGGCGACGATGCCGCCGAAGCGCGCTGGTTTCCCATTGAGTCGCTGGCAGACATGGAAGAAACACTGGCCGGGGACCACGCGGTGATTCTTAGAGATTTGCTCTGCACGGCTAGCGGGCTTTCGCAGTAGATACCCGTTGGTGCCGCCGTGTGCCAGACGGCTGACGATGCCATCCGCCCCTGATATACACTGCCGACTGTATTACCTGTTATTAAACTGACTTGAGGGTGATGTGCCCAGATTTTTTTTATTTGTTCTTTTGCTGACGGCCATTTTTGTGGTGGGGATCGGGACGATGGTGCGTTTGTTTTTGAACCTTTTCAAACTTTTCTGGCGCACGGGTTCCCGCCCGCAGCAAACAACGCAAGCGCCCCCATCATCGGCCCGGCCGGAGAAAAAAGCGGAACGTATGCTGCCTTGCGCCACTTGCGGGGTTCATGTCCCGGAGAGCGAAGGCGTGAAATCCGTCGGGCAGTTTTTCTGTTGCGAAGCACACCGGGCGGGACGCGCCCCAGATGCGCCACGCGGCACGGCCCAGAGCGATGAATAAATTTTCCTTTGAACTCGATGCCAACCAAGCGCGGCGTAGGGCGCTGCGTTATCTCAACCTGTTCCGCCTCATCATTGCCGCCGTATTTCTTTTTCTCGGTGCGCAAATCATGCTGGGCAGCGAAGCCACCCAGATTTTTTGGTTTACGGCGCTGGCTTATGTGCTCACCGTGCTGGCCTTTGGTTTCCCGGATGCTGAAAACCGCATCGGCTATGACCGGCTGGTGGCTATCCAAGGCATCACAGACGTGGTGTTCCTCAATGTCATTATGTGGACAAGCGGCGGATACCACAGCGGCATTCCCGTGCTGATGATGATTATGCTGGCAGGCTCTGGGCTTATTGCAGGCGGGCGCACGGTTCTTTTCATGGCCTCACTGGCCACCCTTGGGGTGTTAGGCGAAAACGTTTGGCGCACGCTCCACCTAAACGGCAAAGCACAAGCGGCCGATTTTTTTCAAGTGGCGCTCACATGTACCGCATTTTTTATCATCGCTATCGTGGCGCGGCTGCTTGCAAAACGGGCACGGCTCAATGCGTCGCTTGCGGCAGAGCGCGGGGCGGCGCTGGCCCAGCAAGAGGCCATCAATGCTCATATCATTCACGATATGCGTGACGGCATCATTGTTTTACGTGCCGACGGCATCATCCGCCAAGCCAACCCTTCGGCCTGCCAGTTGCTGGGCTGCGATTCCGTAGAGGACCGCCCGCTGGCCGAAGTCTCCCCCGCCCTCGCCGAATACTGCCGTGCCGGGGCCAAGCCAGAGAGCGGGCAGGTTGTCCAGTTTGGGCAGTCCCAGCGGCTGTTGCGCTGTTTAGCCACCAGTAGCCTTGATGACGATGAAAGCAAAAATAATAGCAATGAAGGTGACATGCTCATCTTCTTAACCGATTTTGATGAAATCCAACGCAGCATGCAGCAACTCAAACTGGTCTCGCTGGGGCGGCTCACCGCCAGCATGGCGCACGAAATCCGCAACCCGCTTTCCGCCATTTCACAGGCGGCAGAGCTTTTATGCGAAGAAAAGCGCGGCGATATGCAGCTTAGGCTTGCCCATATTATCAATGACAATTCCAAACGCATTGACCGCATGATTCGTGACGTACTGGCGCTAGGCCGCCGGGACAGAACGCAGCCTGAAGCCCTGCCGCTGGCAGAATTTGTGGCAGAACTTTTTGAAACGTTCATTCTCGGCGGCGAAAATGAGAAAACCATTTTTTGTGCCGACATCGAACCCGGCATCACGCTAGGCATTGACCGCGCCCACCTGCACCAAATCTTAGACAACCTGCTTTCCAACGCCCGCCGCTATTGCAGTGGCAAACCCGGTTCAATCTGTGTTTCTGCCCAAAAAAAAGGAACCCACGAAGTCCAGCTACACGTGCGCGACGATGGGCCGGGAGTCGACGAGCAAACCCGCGCCCACCTTTTCGAGCCTTTTTTTACATCGCATACCAAAGGGACCGGGTTAGGGCTGTACATTGCCCGCGAACTGGCTGAAGCAAACGGCTTTAGCCTCGAATTAGCCGATGACAGCCTCCCCCGCGCCGGCGCGCATTTCATCCTGACCGGACAAAGCCAGCCATGAACCTTCCAGACCGCCGCAACCGTTCCGTAACTAATGATGTGCTCGTCGTCGACGACGAGGAGGACATCCGGGAATTGCTGGAACTTTCCCTGTTGCGCATGGGACTTGGCGCGGACACGGTCGGCACCTTCGCCCAAGCCTGCTCGCGCATCGAAAATACCCAATACCGCCTATGCCTCACCGATATGCGCTTGCCTGACGGCGACGGGCTGGACCTCGTCGAATTCATCCAGCGCACACAGCCGGGGCTGCCCGTGGCCGTGATTACCGCGTTTGGCAGTATCGAAACCGCCATCCGCGCGCTCAAACTCGGCGCGTTCGATTTCGTCACCAAACCCGTTGAATTGCAGGCCCTGCGGAGACTCATCCGGCATGCCCTCAACCTCCAGCCCGACACAGCCCCTCCCGGGCAAGCCCGTATCGATACCGTCGGCGACAACTGGCGCGGCCTCGTCGGCCGCTCCGCGCCGCTCATCCAGCTACGTGCCTTAATCGAAAAATTTGCCCGCAACCAAGCCCCCGTATTTATCCACGGCGAATCAGGCACCGGCAAAGAAGTGATTGCCCGCCTCATCCACGGGCTAGGCGCACGCGCCGCAGGGCCTTTTGTTCCCGTCAATTGCGGCGCGATTCCGCCCGAACTCATGGAAAGCGAATTTTTCGGCTATCTCAAAGGCAGCTTCACGGGAGCGGCTACCGACAAAGACGGGCTTTTCCAAGCTGCCCACGGCGGCACGCTCTTTCTGGACGAAGTCGCGGACTTGCCGCTCTCGATGCAGGTCAAGCTCCTGCGGGCCATCCAAGAACGCGCCGTGCGCCCCGTCGGGGCGCAAACCGAGCGGACCGTCGACGTGCGCATCCTCTCCGCCTCGCACCGCGATTTAGCCAAACTCGTCTCTGAAAACCGCTTCCGGCAAGATTTGTACTTCCGCATCAACGTCCTCTCCCTCCATGCCCCGTCCCTGCGTGAGCGGCTGGAGGACATCCCGGATTTAAGCGCGTACTTGCTTGCGCGCCTTGCTGAACGCGACGGCAGCCCCGCGCGCACGCTCTCCCCGAGCGCCATCCTCGCCTTGCAGCACTACAATTTTCCCGGCAACGTCCGCGAACTAGAAAACCTGCTGGAACGCGCCTGCGCGCTTTGCGAGAACGACGAAATCACCCCTGATGACCTCGGCATCCAACTTGCCGCCGCCCACAACTCCCCCCTCATGCCCGCCCTTCTCGCTGAAGAAGAAGGCGAAAACAGCGCCGACGACCCCGGTGAAATTTCCGACGGCGAACGCGCTACGATACTCAAAGCACTTGGAGAAACCCACTGGAACCGCACCGCCGCCGCCCGCAAGCTCGGCATGACGCTTAGGCAGCTACGGTATAGGTTGCAAAAGTGGGGAATGGACTAAAAGGAACAACACGCATGGAACACTTTGGTTTCCCGGCTGAAACAATTTTGATTTTTCTCGGCGTCATTGCCGTTTCAGTTTATCTTGACTTGTTCGCGCATAAACACAGCACTGAAATCACATTAGGCGACGCAGCAAAATGGTCCATTTTCTGGATTACGCTTGCCATCGCCTTTTACGGCTATTTATGGTGGCGTTTCGATAAAAAATGGGCTGACCTTTACCTCACAGGTTACGCGCTTGAAAAGGCGCTTTCAGTCGACAATCTCATCGTTTTTATGGCAATTTTCTCCTCATTTAGCATTAAAGGCATTTTACAGCACCGTATTCTTTATTATGGGATTATTGGGGCGCTGGTATTCCGCGCTATTTTTGTGCTAATTGGTTCAGCCCTTTTTCAAGCCAGCCCATTTGTAGGATTTATTTTTGCCGCCTTCATTTTCTGGAGCGCCGTCAAAATGCTACAGCAATCGGATGAAGAAGAAGATATAGAGGACTATTCCAATCACTGGTCAGTCAAACTCACCGGCAAACTCATGCCGATTTACACCAAACTGCATCTGGAACGGTTTTTTGTAAGGGATAGCCAGCTTTTTGCCAATGGCCAAACCGATTTGGCCAGCGTCACGCGAAAAGGCGTTTTATACGCAACCCCCGCCTTTTTATGCCTCATGGCCATTGAAACCTCCGATATAGCCTTTGCTTTCGATTCCGTCCCCGCCGTTATTTCCATTACGCAAGAACCCCTGCTCGTGTATGCCGCAATGATTTTTGCCATTCTAGGTTTACGTAGCCTCTATTTCGTCCTTGCCGCCCTCACCCGATACCTCGTACACCTCGAAAAAGCCGTCATTATCCTGCTCTTTTTCATCGGCGCAAAAATGGCCGGCCAATCGCTAGAACACGTCACAAACGGCCAATTCGGTTTCCATATTCCCCACAACTGGAGCCTAGCCATCGTCCTCGGCATGCTCGCCGCCGGCGTCATTGCCTCTTTTCTTTTCCCGAAAAAAGAAAACGAAAAATAAGCGCAGGCGCGGGTTTTACCCTCTCCCCTTGTGGGAGAGGGTGGCGCGAAGCGCCGGGAGAGGGGGCGGCGGTTCCGTTTCCTCTGCCCGCCGGGAAACCGCTAATGGACGCTAATACACGCGAACAAAGCCAAAAAAACCGCTCAATAAATTAGCGTTTATCCGCGTCCATTAGCGGTTCTTGTATTGAACGGTGTTTCCGGGAATGCTCAGCCGTAAATACCGCCCCGCCATCACAGAACGCCCGTCATTGCGAGCGTAGCGAAGCAATCCATGCTGCTGCTATTCCGGCCCTTCTGGATTGCTTCGTCGCTTCGCTTCTCGCAATGACGGGGGTGTTTGTCCGTCTGTCGCGGGTTGGGGAAGAAAGGCGGGTTTCAAACCCGCCCTTACGGTTTCTCTGCTGCGCCATTGATTTTTAGGGAGGCGGTTTACCCGGCCCGCACCCGTTCTGGCGGGAAGATGATGCTAAAGCGCGAGCCGCTTGTGGGGGAGCTGGTGATGGCTAATGTGGCGTCGTGCCGTTGCAAGACATGCTTGACGATGGAAAGCCCTAGCCCTGTTCCGCCGGTGGCGCGGGAGCGGTCCGAATCGACGCGGTAAAAGCGTTCTGTGAGGCGCGGGATGTGTTCGGGGGCGATGCCGGGGCCGCTGTC
>JAIRPB010000111.1 GCA_031257305.1 Azoarcus sp. | reverse complement strand
GTTTGGTCCGGCGCAAAAAGCGCCCCCAGCGCGGAATGGCCGCGCTGTCCGCCAGATGCGAAGCCACCGAGGGCGTCCCCGGTTTCATCGTGCGGAACTTGACGAGCGTAAACGGTTTTTGACGCCGCCCTACCCGCGTTTGCCGGAACAGCGGCGAGCCTATCGCCCAAAATCCCGCCAAGCACAGCAATAGCAGAAGCGGCCAGAGCAAAAGTAGGCCGAGCAGGGAAAAAACGAAGTCAAAAAAACGTTGCATGGCGCATCATACCTTACCGCAATGATATGCCGCACACATGGGATAAGAATCTATATGTAGATACCGTCTCCGCCGTCAAACCATCACAGAACTTCCGTCATTGCGAGCACAACGAAGCAATCCATCGCGGTTTCTGGATTACCGCGCCGCTTTTGTAGCCGCTTGCATTTACGCCTAAAGGTAAGGCAAGCATCCTGCTTGCCATCCACATAGCAGGATACTTGCCCCACATTTCAGACGCATTTTGACGCGGCCCCTCTTCCGGCGCTTTGCGCCACCCTCTCCCACAAGCGGGAGAGGGAAGGCAAAAATGACGCCGGGATGCGAAAAAACCGCTGTTGTTATAAGGGCGGGTTTCAAACCCGCCCTCGTTCCGCAACCAATACCTGTTTCGGATTTACCCACAGTTTGGGCGGGTTTGCCCCCCAACGCTAACTTTTACGCCCGCGCCTTCACATAACGCCCCGGGGCGGGTTCGATGGGTTCGTATTTTGCGTTGCCGAGCCGCCCCCGTGCGTTGACCTGACGGGCGCTGAAACCATTGAGCCATTCAATCCAGTGCGCCCACCAGCTTCCCGGGTGTTCTTGGGCGCTTGCCAGCCATTCTTCGGGCGACTTGGTTTTGTCTGGGTTTGTCCAATAGCTGCGGCGGTTTTTCGCTACCGGGTTGATGGTGCCGGCGATGTGGCCGCTGGCGCCGAGTACAAAAGTGGTTTCGCCGCCTAGCAGCGCACGGCCTAGGTAGGACGTGGTCCAAGGCACAATGTGGTCCTCCCGCGCCGCGAAGAAGTAAACCGGCACGTCAATTTTGCCGAGGTCAACTTTTTTGCCGGCTACGGTGAGCTTGCCGGGCAGCCGCAGGCTATTTTCGAGGTACATGTTCCGCAGGTACCACGCAAGGAAAGGCCCCGGCAGATTAGTGGCGTCAGAGTTCCAATGCAGCAGGTCAAACGCTTTGGGCGTACCGCCTTTGAGGTAGTTGCTCACAACGTACTGCCAGACGAGGTCGTTGGCGCGCAGGAAAGAAAACACATTGGCGAGTTCTTGCCCACGCAACAGGCCGCCTTTGCCGATGGTGGTTTCGCGCGCGTGGACGCTGGCCTCATCTACCAAACAACCGATTTCGCCGGTATCGGAAAAATCTAGCAGCGTTGTGAGGAAGGTGACGCTGGCAACCGGGTCTTCCCCGCGTGCTTTGGCTACCGCCAGCGCCGTAGCGAGGATGGTGCCGCCTACGCAGAACCCAAGGATGTTGGGCTTTTGTACTTTGGTGACTTCGCGCACCACTTTTAGCGCGGTCAGCGGGCCTTGCTCAACGTAATCGTCCCATGTCCAGTGGGTATCTTCTGGCCCTGCGTTTTTCCACGAGACCAAGAACACGGTGTGCCCTTGTTCAACGACGTAACGCACAAAGGAATTTTCGGGTTGCAGGTCAAGGATGTAATACTTGTTGATGCACGGCGGCACAATCAAGAACGGCGTGTGCGCTACTTTTTCGGTGAGCGGCGCGTACTGGATGAGCTGCATCAGGTCGTTCTCGAAAATCACCGCCCCCGGCGTAATGGCAAGGTTGCGGCCCACTTCATAGACAGTTTCATCCGTCATGGAAACCCGCCCTTTTTCGAGGTCGGAGAGCAGGTTTTGGATACCGCGTGTGATGCTCTGGCCTTCGGTTTCGATGGCGGTACGGATGAATTCGGGATTGGTCGCGGCAAAGTTGCTCGGCGACATTGCGTCAATGTATTGCCGCGTTAAGAATTGCAAGCGCGCTTTGGCCCGCCCGTCAGCCATCGGGGCGTTGTCAGTGACCTGGTTCAAGAATTTTGAATTGATGAGATAGGCTTGGCGCAAATAGTCGAACATGGGGTTATTCAACCATTCCGCAGAAGAAAAACGCTTGTCGCCCGGTTCAGGCGCGACAATGGGTTCAGCGGGTTCACCGGATTTGCGCCCCGCCATCGACGCCCATAGCGCCATATGCTTAGCCGCAAACTCTTTTTGCAAGCGCGCCATCGTTTCGCTGTCGGGCAAAGGGACGCTTGCCGCGGCCTGTCCCGTTGAATCCTGCATGGCAGCTTGCTGCTTTGTGAGGGTATCGAAAAACCCCCGCATCATAGTTTGTCCGGCCTGCATCATGGCCTCCAAACCAAAATCGCTTTGTTGCTTGTTCGTATCGTCAGACATGCTTCTCCTCCATTTGCCGTGACAGCATCACATCACATAATGCCGCCCGCGCTTGATGATTATTGCTATCCGTCTTTGCCCATCCGCAACATTCGGGACGTGCCGCAGATAATAGCGCAAACATCGCTATTCATCGAACCAGACTAGGGATGCAAACCGCCCCGTCACCGCGTCGCGCCTAAAAGAATAGAAACGCCCCGGCTCCGAGACAGTGCACAGCCCGCCGCCGTAAACCTGCTCCACGCCCGCCCGCGCCAGCCGACGCCGCGCCAGCATGAAAATGTCGGCCAGCCATTTCCCTTGTGCGCCGCACGGCACAAACGCGGCTTCAGCGCCAGAATCAGACATCAGAAAAGCCGCACGGACTTCATCGCCCACTTCAAAAACACCGGGACCGATTGCGGGTCCCAGCCAAGCCATAACGCGCTCCGGCGCTACCGCCATCGCTTCAAGCGTGGCTTCCAGCACACCAGCGGCCAACCCGCGCCAGCCCGCATGCGCCGCAGCCACAACCGTACCCGCAGAGTCGCAAAACAGAACAGGCAGGCAATCTGCCGTCATCACCGCGCAGACAATGCCCGCTGCCCTCGCCACTGAAGCATCCGCACGGACGGGCGCACTTCTGCCCTCCCCCGCTATCGCCACCTCAATGCCATGCACTTGTTCAAGCCAGAACGGCTCGGCGGGCAAATATCGCCGCAACAGGCCACGGTTCGCGGCAACCGCTTCCAAATCATCCCCTACATGCGTCCCCAGATTAAATTCGTCATAAGGCGGCTTGCTCACCCCGCCGCGCCGGGTTGTGACCAGTGCATGAACTGTAGGCGGCGCGGGCCATTCGGGAATCAGAAAAGCATCTCGTTCAATCATCGTTAACATCCCCGCTATCTACACCGCTGCTACCGAGCTGACGCAGTATTGTTGAAAAATCTTCCGGGAGCGGCGAAAACCAGCACATTGGCTCACCGCTTAAAGGATGAACCAGCCCCAAACGGAACGCGTGAAGCGCCTGACGGCCAAAACTAGCCAACACCGGATTGGAGACATGCCTCAAGCCATACACCGGATCCCCCACCAGAGGATGCCCGATATGCGCCATATGCACCCGTATCTGGTGGGTCCGCCCCGTTTCCAGACGGCATTCAACCAGCGTCGCCGCCCCTAGGCGCTCGCGCACTTCGTAACGGGTATGCGCGGCCCGCCCCCCCTCGGCCACAGCCATTTTTGTGCGATGCACAGGATGGCGGGCAATGGGCGCGGCCACCTCACCGCCACGGGCCAGCCCGCCATGCAGCAGCGCCAAGTAACGGCGGCTCACCGTTCTGGCCTGCAACTGCCGGATAAGATGGGTTTGCGCCGCGAGCGTTTTGGCCACAACCAGTAAACCGCTCGTGTCTTTATCTAACCGATGCACGATGCCCGCACGCGGCACCCCCGCCAACTGTGGCGCGTGATGCAGCAAAGCATTCATCAGCGTCCCGCGCAGGTTGCCGCTGCCGGGATGAACCACCAAACCGGCCGGTTTATCAAGCACCAGCAAAGTATCGTCCTCAAACACCACAGAAAGCGGGATGTTTTCGGCAATGGCCTCATCCAGCCCCCCCGCCGTATCGGGCAAACAATCCCATTCCAGCCGCTCGCCGCCATAAACTTTTGCCTTGGCATCCAGCACCTTCCCCTCAACGCGAATCAGCCCCTCACGCAGCCACGCTTGCAAACGGCTACGCGAATATTGGGAAAACAAACGGGCAAGCGCCTGGTCCAGCCGTAGCCCCGCGCAATCCGGCGGCACCGCGCAAACCCGGATGCACACAGCATTGTCAGTCTTTTTTCCCGTATCTATTGAGCCGGGGCTATAATCTTGCGATTTATTCAAGCGAGTTTCCCGATGATATTAGCTCTTAGAAGTGTAATAGGAAAAAGGGTCCGGTTCGCCGCAACGGTTGCCGCCCTCGTTTTGGCCTTGCCCGGATGCAGCAGCACGCCCGACGACAAAACCGCCGGGTGGGACGCGCAAAAAATCTACTCTGAAGCCAAATCCAACATGGCCAGCGGCGCTTACGAAGAGGCTATCAAACTGTTTGAGAAGCTAGAAGCGCGTTTTCCCTACGGCCGCTACGCACAGCAAGCGCAACTCGATACGGCTTACGCCTATTACAAATCCGGCGAGCCAGAACTGGCAATTGTCTCTATTGACCGATTTATCAAACTCCACCCCAACCACAGCGATGTGGATTACGCCTATTACCTAAAAGGACTCGTCAACTTCAACGAGGATCTCGGCGTATTGGGCGATGTAATAAGCAAAGACTTAACCCAGCGCGACCCCCGCGCCGCCCGAGAAGCATTCGACGCATTCCGCGACCTCGTCGAACGCTTTCCCAACAGCAAATACGTCACAGACGCACGGCAACGCATGCAATACCTCATCAACTCGCTGGCGGCATACGAAATTCACGTTGCGCATTACTATTTCAACCGAGGCGCTTTCATTGCCGCCGCCAACCGTGCCCAATCGGCTATCACAAACTACCCCAATTCCCCCGCCCAAGAAGAAGCCCTGTCGCTACTCATCCAAAGCTACAGCAAATTAGAAATGACCGACCTACGCGACGATGCCGAACGTATTCTCCGGCAGAATTTCCCGAATAGCAAATATCTCAAGTAAGGGCGGCAACTCGCCGCCTGTTTTCCGATTTATCTAGGCTGTAATGTATCACAGCGCCAGGAACAGTTCGTCATATACTGCAATGTTCTGAACCTAACCTTTTATACCCGTGCCGCAAACAGCCCCGCCGGTTTCCAAAGATAAATTCCTTTGCATTGACATTGAAACGTCACGCAATGACCAGCTTGCGTTACTTGAGTTAGGCATTTATCGTCCTGATACGGAAATACAAGAAAATATCTCTGGAAAAATAAAGGATTTGGCGCAACGCCTTAACCATTTCACCGAAGGCGCAAATCTTGTACTGGGTCACAATATCGTCCGCCATGACCTGCCTGTATTGCAAAAACGCTATCCTCATTTGGCGCTGCACAATCTAGCAATCATCGATACCTTAGAACTCTCACCCATTGCTTTTCCGCAAAATCCCTATCATCGGCTTGTTAAGGATTACAAACTTTTCACCACAACACGCAACAACCCGGCAAATGATGCCAAGCTAGCTTACACGCTTTTTACAGAACAACGCACCGCATTTGAAAAACGCTTTGAAGAACATCCTCACGAGGTACTTTGTCTACATTATTTACTGACAGATAAACCCGCCATTAACGATTTTTTCACCCGCCTCCGGCACAGCCAATGTCCAAGCCTAAAAGAAGCACGAGAAAACTGGCAAATAGCAACCTCTGGAAAAGTATGCGCGACAGCGCAAGCACAATTGTTAGATGAATGGCTACCCATGTCTGAATGGCACTGGCCGTTGGCGTATGTGCTGGCTTGGCTAGGTGTTGCCGGCAGCAATTCCGTATTGCCGCCCTGGGTAAGCAAGCAATTTCCCAAAACGCGAGAAGCAATTAACCAGCTACGCGATACCTCTTGTGACAACCCAAATTGTAGCTGGTGCCAACAACATCATAATCTGCCGAAACTATTGACTCGTTTTTTCCCCAACATCCCTCGTTTCCGTGAAAAACCTACCGCCCCAGATGGTTCTTCCTTACAAGAAACTATTGTTAAAAATGTTTTTGCCAAACGTCCTACTCTCGCCCTCCTGCCCACAGGCGGCGGCAAATCGCTGTGTTACCAATTACCCGCGCTCGCCCGCTATGAGCATAACGGCAGTTTGACGGTGGTTATTTCCCCGCTACAATCTCTAATGAAAGACCAAGTTGACCAATTGGTGGCAAACGGTATTACTTGCGCAGGTTATCTAAATGGGCTTTTAACGCCCTTGGAACGCAAAGACATGCTGGATAAACTGCGTTTGGGCGATTTGGGACTCATATTTGTTGCGCCAGAGCAATTCCGTAGCGATGCCTTTAGCAACGCTTTGAAATACCGACAAATTGCCGCATGGGTTTTTGATGAGGCGCATTGCCTTTCTAAATGGGGGCATGACTTTCGGCCAGATTATCTTTATGTATCGCGTTTTATTAAAAAACGCGAAATAAATGAAATCTCCCCTATCTGCTGTTTTACAGCCACCGCCAAACCCGACGTAATAGATGATATTTGTACACACTTCCAAAAGAATCTCGGTATTAAATTAGAACTGTTAAATGGCGGCGTTGAACGGGAAAATTTAAGTTACGAAGTCTTTCGTGTCAATAACCAGTCAAAATTACCGGAAGTGCTACGGCTATTACGTGAAGAGCGTGAAGGCAGTGCCATCGTTTTTTGCGCCCGCCAAAAAACAACTGAAGAAATCGCCAAATTCCTACAGGATGCTGACATTGAATGCGGATATTTTCACGGCGGGATGACCGCTGAAAACAAACGTGACATCCAACAACGGTTTATGGATGGGGAATTGCGCGTCATCGCCGCCACAAACGCCTTTGGGATGGGCGTGGATAAAAAAGACGTGCGGCTTGTGATTCACCTAGATACACCGGGTTCACTAGAAAACTATTTGCAGGAAGCCGGACGAGCGGGACGGGATAACGAATATTCCCGTTGCATTTTGTTGTTTGATGATACTGATTTGGACGTGCAGTTTCGCCTACTAAGACATTCGATTCTCACGCATACCGAAATCCAATCGATTCTAAAAGCACTACGCTCAATTGAAAGAAAAGATAGAGATAAAGACTCTGTTATTGTTACGAGTGGCGAAATTTTATTGGAACTTCCTAATCAAAATATTTTTGACCCTGATGTACGCGGAGTTGACACAAAAGTACGCATTGCTGTTGCATGGCTAGAAGAAGCTCATTTGCTAGAACGAAAAGAAAATTTCACTCGCTTATTTCCGGCAAGTTTAATGGTATCCAATTATGAAGATGCTTATAAAAAGCTCAAGAAAAGCCTTGGCGAAAACACTAATATTGAACCCTATCTAAAAATATTAGAATGTTTATTTCAAGCAAAAGATGATGAAAGTGTTACAACCGATGAATTGATGATTGCCACAGGCTGTGAATTACCCAGGCTCCAAGCATTATTGCGTGATTTGGATAGATTAAAACTGCTTACTGATGATACGGAAATTGGCGTGTGTCTTTATCGTTCCCCGGATAGCCAAACGAGAATAAAGGAATTATTCGCGTTAGAAAACGCGCTGATTAGCAAATTGCGCGAATTAGCACCCGATGCTGAAACTGAAGGATGGCAGTATTTTGACCTTCGTATCGCTTGTGATGAATTGAGGCGGGAAACAAAGATTGCCCTAACGATGGAACGTTTAAGCCGTCTGCTAAAATCGTTTGCAGAACCTTTTAGCGAGTCGTCTGATAATATAGCTTCCCGCCGCGCACTCATGGCTCTGCGCCCAACGGATATGGACCACCGCAGAGTCAAACTCCTGCGTAATTGGCAAGACATAGACACTATCCGCGAAAGGCAACAGCGTCTGGCTGAAGCGTTACTTACTTTTTTTATCGCACACCGGAAAGGCAACCAAGACTTGGTCACATGCAAGCAGGGCGAATTAAAAAATAATCTTGAACAAGACATCACCCTAAATGATTTGAATATTCAAGATTGGAATATTGCCATCAGAAGCGCCCTGCTTTACCTCAATACAAATGAGGTACTACATCTCGCTCGCGGAAAAGCTATTTTTAGAAATGCGATGCGTATTGACCTTTCCAAAAATGACCGCAGACGGCAATTTAAGCGAGATGATTACAAAGAATTAGAATTGCATTACAAAGACAAAAATACGCAGATAAAAATCATGGGAGAATACGCCGTCCTTGCCTTGAGAAAAATAACGGAAGCCATGCGTTTTGTGGCGGATTATTTCAAAATGGAACGCTCGGAATTTATTCGCTACTATTTTGCGGACCGTCCAGACTTTTTGAAACATGCAACCACCGAAAAAGCATACCGAGATATTCTGCTAAAATTAGGCAATTCAGCCCAAAAAGAAATTGTTGACGCGCTGCCCGAAGGCAATATTTTAGTATTAGCCGGTCCCGGCTCTGGAAAAACAACCGTCATCGTGCACCGCATCGCCTGGCTCTTGCGCAAAGGCATGGCGCGGCCACAAGAAATTATGGCGCTTGCCTACAACCGTTCAGCAGCGGTTGAAATCCGCAGACGTCTTTGGAATCTGGTCGGTGAAGATACAGCGGGCGTCCGTGTGCAGACTTTGCATGCGCTGGCCCTACGCCTTACTGGGACGAGTTACGCCGTTGCGCAACAACACGGCGAAACGCCCAATTTCAAGGATGTCATTAAAAAAGCAACCGCTTTGCTGAAAAACGCGGATGACAACCTTCAAGAATCGCCAGACGGGATGCGGGAAGCCTCTCTTTACCGAGACCGCCTCCTTGCGGGATTACGCTATCTGCTAGTCGATGAATATCAGGACATCGACCAAGAGCATTACCAACTTATCGGCACTATCGCCGGACGCACATTGGCGGACACGGACAAGCTCTCCTTGATGGCGGTAGGTGACGATGACCAGAACATTTACGCTTTTAACGGCGCGAACGTCCGCTTCATCCGCCAGTTTGAAAGCGACTATCAGGCAAAACGCTATCACCTGTTAGATAACTACCGTTCAACACAGCACATCATCCGTGCCGCCAACGCTGTCATTGCCAAAAGTCGGGAACGCATGAAGGCGAATGTGCCTTTACAAATTGATTTGTCACGCCGCAAACAGCCAGATGGTGGAGAATTCGCCCTGCTTGACCCGCTTATCCAAGGCCGGGTGCATTGGCTGGAAGTTCCCGCAAATCCTTTTGCCGAAGTCGTTATTGCACTTGCGGAATGGGTACGCCTTAACCGCTGCCAAGCCGATGGCGAAGGATTCTGGGGACGTTTTGCCGTCATCGGCCGGGAATGGAAACACTTGGAACTGATGGCAATGAGCTGCCGCCAGCAAGGCATCCCGTATCGGCTATTGAAAGATGACTGTTTGCCAGACTTGCACAAAATGCGCGAAGGGTTTCATTTGCTTTGTCTGCTGGAATTTGGTTTGCAACGCAAGCGCCTTAAGCGACGCAACGTGCTAAAACCCAAAGTTCTTGAACGCTGGTTTTCGCGCAAATATGGCTTAAAAACAGACAGTCCCATCGACCATCCCGCAAAAGCCGCGCTTGCCTGCTTTATTTTGGAATGCAAAGAAATTACCCATGAGGGTGAATGGGTTGTTTCTGATTTAATCGATGCGCTGTACGAATTTAAGACAGTAGGGCAAAGCGCCGAGAATAACCGCAACGCGCCTATAAACTTGCTCACGGCGCATCGCGCAAAAGGACTGGAATTTGACCATGTCCTCATTCTCGACTGCGGCGGCTGGAGCAAAGCGTCAGACGACGAACGGCGGTTGTTCTACGTTGCCATGACGCGCGCCCGCAAAACGCTCACGCTGTGCGGACAAGTCAATGGCAAACACCGTTTTCTCAAAGATTGCGCCGAACTCACCTTACGTTCCCCCTGCCTGAATACGCCTATTTCTATCAATGAATTGGGGCAACGAAAAATATGGCGGGCTATGCAGGAGGACATTAACCTCTCCTGGCCCGGACTTTTTCCTGAAAACCATCCTATCCATAGCGCCCTTAAAGAATTGGATTACGGTAGCGTTTTAACTTTGCAGATAAACGGCAAATCGGTCTGGGAATTGGTTGATGGGCAACAAAGAGTAGTGGGGCACATGTCCAATAAATTTGCCCCGCCGGAGGGAAATATTGTTGCCGTCCGGGTTGCGGCCATAATTACCAGAACTCAAAAATTGGAAAAATTCATCCAGCCCAAGGTTAAAAATTGGGAACTGGTTTTGCCGGAAATCGAATACCTGCCGCCTATCGCCAACAGTTCTAACGATGCCCCACGCTAATGCGGCAATACCGAGGCATCTATCTAATCTAATAGCGCCGGAAAACCATCACGCCCTATCAATGCGGGACGTTTAATTCCGGGGAGGCACTACCCGGACAATCGCAAACGAAAAATTATCGCCGCCGCCGTTGGCGCGCTCGCGGGCCATCGAAAACAACTGCTTTGCGGCATCATCGGCAGAAAAACAGCCCAGCATGTCGCCGAGTTCTTTGTCTGAAAAATAGTTCCACAAACCGTCGGAGCACACCAAAAAATAATCCCCGCCCACCACGTTGTCGCAACGGCCCACTTCGATGGCCGGCGCGTGGTCTCCGCCCAGGCAGGAAACAAGCACGTTACGCTGGGGGTGGCTCAACGCTTCTTGTTCGGAGAGTTTTCCCCGGCGTTGTAACTCCCCGACTAGCGAATGGTCCCGTGTGCGTAGCTTCAGTTCGCCATTGCGGAAATGGTAGAGCCTAGAGTCGCCGCAATGCGCCCAGAGCGCCCGCCCTTGGTGCAGCAAGAACGCCACAGCCGTGCTGTGCGGGTCTTGCTCGCTGCTAAAGCGGCTCAAGCGGATAGCCGAATGCGCGTCGCGCACGACGGCGTTTAACAATTGTTCGGGCGATTCGGATGTAGGGGAAAAAGTGTCGAGATTTTGCTGTGCCGCCAGAATGACATGCTCAGCGGCCATCGCGCCGCCGCTGTGCCCGCCCATGCCATCGGCTAAGACAACAAGCAACGTGCCGGGAAGGGACGGGTTAGATAACACGGCAACCCGGTCTTGCTGTTCTTTACGGTCGCCAATATGGCGTCCCACACTCGATTCAACGAAAACACGCATAGTAAAGGCTGAAGTAACACTATTAAGAGGCGCATGATAGCAACCAATAGGCTCCCCGGGATAGCCTGAAAGTAGGCAGAAATAGATGTTTGCTTGACCTCTTTCTTTCTGCGCCATAGAATGCGCGGTTCCTCAAACTTGGAGTAACACCATGTACGCGGTGATAAAAACCGGCGGCAAGCAGTATCGCATTGCGGCTGGCGAAAAAATTAAGGTAGAACAGATACCGGCCGACGTGGGTTCCCGGATTACGCTTGACCAAGTGCTTATGGTCGGCGAAGGCGAGTCGGTCAAAATCGGTACGCCTGTGGTTGCCGGAGCCTCCGTCATAGCGTCCGTGCTCTCGCACGGCCGCCACGACAAAATCAAAATCTTCAAGATGCGCCGTCGCAAGCACTACCAGAAGCACCAGGGGCATCGCCAGAACTACACCGAAATCCTCATCGAAGAGATTTCGGCCTGAACCCGGAGGCTTATTTAACATGGCTCACAAAAAAGCAGGCGGCAGTTCGCGCAATGGCCGCGATTCAGAGTCGAAACGGCTCGGCGTCAAACGCTATGGCGGGCAGTTCGTCATCGCCGGTAACATCCTCGTCCGCCAGCGCGGTACCCAGTTCCATCCGGGCGAGCATGTTGGCATCGGCAAGGACCACACCTTGTTCGCGCTTATCGACGGCACTGTCCAGTTTCAGGTCAAAGGCCCAAAAAACCGGCGCACCGTCACGATAATTCCCGCCCCAGAAGCCGCCCAAGCGGCCTGATGGTACGAAAATAAATCGCTGTAGGGGCGGGTTTCAAACCCGCCCTTTTACATTTCATGAAATTCTTTGACGAAGCCCGCATTGAAGTTATCGCCGGTAAAGGCGGTGACGGCGCGGCCACGTTCCGGCGCGAAAAATACGTCCCACGCGGCGGCCCCAGCGGCGGTGACGGCGGGCATGGTGGCAATGTCCTCGCCGTGGCTGACTGCAATCTCAACACGCTCATCGATTACCGCTACACCCGCATCTTCCGCGCCGAACCCGGACAAAACGGCGGCAGCCGGGACTGCTACGGCCGGGGCGGTAAAGACATCATCTTAAAATTTCCCGTCGGTACCCTCATCAGCGACGAGGAAACGGGCGAACCCATTGCCGACCTCGACAAAAACGGCAAACAGATATTGCTTGCCAGCGGCGGCCGGGGCGGTCTGGGCAACATCCATTTCAAATCCAGCACCAACCGTGCCCCGCGCCAGCGCACCTTGGGGCAAGAAGGCGAGCGGCGCAATCTTTACCTTGAACTCAAGGTTTTGGCTGATGTGGGCCTGGCCGGCCTGCCCAATGCCGGAAAATCTACCTTCATCCGTGCCGTCTCCGCCGCCCGCCCCAAAGTGGCCGATTACCCCTTTACCACGCTCACGCCCAACCTCGGCGTGGTACGCACCGCCGAACACCGCAGTTTTGTGATTGCCGACATCCCCGGCTTAATTGAAGGTGCTGCCGAAGGCGCGGGGCTAGGGCATCAGTTTTTACGCCACTTGCAGCGGACCCACCTTTTGCTGCACTTGGTCGACCTCGCGCCCTTTGACCCTGACGCCAATCCTGTCCGCGATGCCCAAACCATCGTCGAAGAACTGCGCAAATACGACGAAACCTTGTACGCCAAGCCGCGCTGGCTCGTGCTCAACAAACTGGACCTCATTCCTTCTGAAGAGCGCGCCGCCCGCGTCCAAGCCTTCCTTGATGCCTATGGCCCGGTAGAGCACCATTTTGAAATATCCGCCATCAAGGGCGAAAACTGCGAAAAACTGATTTTCGCCATACAAGATTTTCTGGATAGCCAAGGCGTGCGCATCTTTGGGAATGACGCAGAGAGCGATGAAACGGCTGAAGCAACTGATAACGCCGAAATCCCCGAAGCATCGCAAGGCGGCCCCGAATGAGCATGAGAGCGCACATCCACAATGCCCGCCGTCTGGTTGTCAAAGTAGGTTCTGCGCTCGTCACCAACAACGGCGCGGGGCTTGACCCTGCCGCCCTTGACGGCTGGGCACGCCAGATTGCGGCCTTGCGCCGGGGCGGGCGTGAAATCGCGCTCGTCTCCTCCGGGGCCATCGCCGCAGGCATGCAGCGCCTAGGCTGGAAAAAACGCCCCAGCGAAATGCACCGCCTACAAGCCGCCGCCGCCGTTGGGCAGATGGGACTGGTCGACGCCTACGAAAAAGCCTTTTCGTGCCACAGCCTCACCACCGCCCAAATCCTGCTGACCCACGACGACCTCGCCGACCGGCAGCGTTACCTCAACGCCCGCTCAACGCTCATCGCGTTGCTCGAAATGGGCGTTGTCCCCATCATCAACGAAAATGACACAGTTGTTACCGACGAAATCAAATTTGGCGATAACGACACCCTAGGGGCGCTCGTCGCCAATCTCATTGAAGCCGACACCCTCATCATCCTCACAGACCAACAAGGGCTGTACACCGCAGACCCCCGCCGCATGCCAGACGCCACGCTGGTTTCAGAAGGTCCCGCTGAAGCTCCTCGTTTTGAAGCAATGGCCGGCGGGGCGGCCAGTACGCTTAGCAAAGGCGGGATGCTCACCAAAGTGCTGGCGGCACGGCGCGCGGCGCGGGGCGGCACGCACACCTGCATCGCCAGCGGGCGCGAACCCGATACCCTGTTACGGCTCCTCAACGGCGAGCCTCTCGGCACACTGCTCTATGCCAGCAGTTCAAGGCTCGCCGCACGCAAACAATGGCTTGCCAACCACCTGCAACTAGCGGGGTCGCTCATCATTGATGCCGGCGCGGTCAAGGCACTACATGACGGCCGCAGCCTGCTTCCCGTTGGCGTAAGTGAGGTTAAAGGCGATTTCCGGCGCGGCGAGGCTGTTGCCTGCGTCGACGAATCGGGCACCGAAGTGGCCCGTGGCCTCGTCAACTACGGCGCCAGCGAATGCCGCCGCATCCTGCGCAAACCCAGTGCCGACATTGAAGCCATCCTAGGCTACGTCGACACGCCTGAAGTCATTCACCGGGATAACCTCGTCGCCCACACCCAAAACCGCACTGGCTAACAGGGGAAAACAGCCTCGTTGGCAGTGCGGTTCACGCCCCCGGCTCACTCACTTCAATTCCTGCTGAAGTAGCGCCAGTATTCTGCGGGCGGTTTTGGATTTGTCGACTTCTCCCTGCTCCGTAACCACCGTAACGGTGGATTTGCCGCCGCCCTGCCCTTCCACTTTTAGGCGGTATTCCGCGCCTTCTATTTTTTTGTCACTGCTAAACAGCCGGGAGAAGAAGCCTTTTTCTTTTTTGGGCTGGTCGTTGTCGATTTCGGGGTCAACATAGCGCACAAAATAAAGCCCTTTGGCACGGTCACGGTCCTCAACGGTAAAGCTGACGCGGTCCAGCGCCAAGCCCACGCGCCGCCATGCGCGGTCAAACGTTTCTTCAACCTGAAGAACCGCCTCGCCTTCCGTGACTTGTATCTGTGCGCGGTCCGTTGCTTTGGGCGCTTGGGCGATAACCGTTTTTGCGCGGGCTTCTTCTACGCCCAATTTCACCATCAAGCGCCGCAGCATTTCGGCTTCGAGTTCAGGGTCTGCCGGCCGCGGTTGCCAGATGGTGGCGTCTTTGGACTCGTTGGGGTAAATCTCCATCATCCCCCGGTGGCTCACGTAAATCTCAACCGTGCCCCCCTCGCCGCGTTCGATGCGGGTACGGAATTTGTCGCGTTCCGGCGTGGAATAGAGGCCATCCGCCACCTTGCCGATAATTTTGCGCAAGCCTCTTTCGCTGATATTGGCGCGGTTTTCGCGCCAGTCGGTTTCGAGCACGCCGATTTCCGAATTGTCGATGTTCAGGATAAATCCCAATTCAAGCCAAAAATCCCTGACTTGCGGCCAAATGGCTTCTGCCGTGCCGGGCACGACCAACCAACGCTGGCTGCCCGCCCGTTCGATGCGCATACTGCCGGGATTGGTCAGGACGCCGGTTGAGCCGGGAGCGGGGGACGATGAGCGGTCTGCGGTGTAATCCGAAAAAGTAGCCGCGCCTTTTGTGCCCGTATCCGGCACGGCGTAGCGTTCTTCAGCCCTTGGGGCGGTGAGGTCAGGGGGGACTTCTAGCGTCGACGTAGGACGGGCTTTTTTGTAGTCGATGCGCTTTGATTCAAGGATGTCCTCAGTGGAACAAGCCGTCAGCGCGAGCAGGACTGCGAGGGCGGATACCGGGGTTGAAAAAATACATGTCATAGAGCTTCTCGGATTCAAGTATTGGAACTGCAAAGGCGCAGCATTGGACAAAAGGGAAAGGTTAAGGTTCAAGTTCAAGACGAGCCAAGCGCATCGCCCCCATAAACAGCCATAACCCGCTAACGCAAAACATGGGTGGGTTTGATGCCTGTTTGAATCATCGCTTGGAGCACACGGTCGCGGAATGCCGTAGAAAGCGGCGTGAGCGGAAGGCGGATGCCCTCCCCGATGTGCCCTAGCTTGCTAACCGCCCACTTTACCGGGATAGGGTTCGCCTCGCAGAACAAGTGTTTGTGCAGCCCAATGAGCGTGTTATTGATTTCACGGGCACGCGGGACATTGCCCGCCAGCGCGGCAACGCACATTTCGTGCATCGCTCGGGGCGCCACGTTAGCCGTCACCGACACCACGCCATGCCCGCCCATCAGGATAAAAGCGAGCGCGGTCATATCGTCGCCACTGTAGAGCGCAAAATTTTTGGGCACGCGCGCAATGAGGTCACAGGCACGGTCAATACTGCCAGTGGCATCTTTAATACCAATAATATTGGGGATGGCCGCTAGGCGTAGGACGGTATCGTTGCTAAGGTCAGCCACCGTGCGCCCCGGCACGTTATAGAGGATAAGCGGCAAATCAACCGCTTCAGCAATCGCGCGGAAATGCTGGTACAGCCCTTCTTGCGTAGGCTTGTTGTAGTAAGGCACCACGGAGAGATGCGCCGCCGCGCCTGCTTTGTGCGCAAAGCGCGCCAGTTCGATGCCTTCAGAAGTGCTGTTACAGCCAGTCCCCGCAATGATGGGGATGCGCCCGGCCGCCTGCTCCACCGCAACGCGAATCAATTCGCTATGTTCTTCAACATTCACCGTAGGCGATTCACCCGTAGTGCCCACCACCACAAGGCCATCAGAGCCTTCCGCCACATGCCAGTCAATCAGCGCACGAAAGCGGGGAAAATCCAAACTGCCGTCGGACTGCATCGGCGTGACAATCGCAACGATTGAACCGGTAATCATGGCGCGGCTCCAACTCAATGAAAGTCACGGATTTTATCCTAGATAGCCGCAAGGCAGAAGTTAAGAGAAACACAGCCAGCGCAACGGATATAATCCCGCCCTTCTCCAAGCCGCTTCTCCCTTACGTGACAGCCACTCTCCCCCCTCCCAGCAAAAGTTTTATCAGCCTTGAAAAATGGCTGCTGCGCCAAATCGGCAAAGCCATTGCCGACTACAACATGATTAGCGCGGGCGACACGGTAATGGTGTGCGTCTCCGGCGGCAAAGATTCTTACACCCTGCTCTCGTGCCTGCTGGCGCTACGCGAGCGTGCGCCAGTGGATTTCCGCATCGTGGCGATGAACCTCAACCAGCGCCAGCCAGGTTTTCCAGAGGACGTGCTACCCGCTTGGTTTGAGAAAACCGGCGTTGAATACCGCATCGTCTCCGAAGATACCTATTCCATCGTCAAAGATAAAATCCCGGAAGGCAAAACCACCTGTTCGCTATGCTCACGGCTACGGCGCGGCATCATCTACCGCACGGCAAGGGAAATCGGCGCCACCCGCATCGCGCTAGGCCATCACCGTGACGACATTCTCGAAACCTTATTTCTAAACATGTTTTTCGGCGGCAAAATCAAAGCCATGCCGCCCAAATTAAAAAGCGACGACGGCCAACACATCGTCATCCGCCCTCTAGCCTACTGCTCCGAGGCGGACATTGCCCGCTATGCCCGCGCAAAAGCCTTCCCAATCATCCCCTGCAACCTCTGCGGCTCACAAGAAAACGCACAGCGCCGCCAAATCAAAGCCATGTTGCAGGATTGGGCAAAGCACTACCCGGGACGCATCGAATCGCTGGCAACGTCACTCAAAAACATCATTCCCTCCCATTTAGGTGACAGCCGCCTGTTTGACTTTGCACAACTTGCCCCAAATACTCACACACCAGAAGAGAAAAAAGAAAAAGCGGCTGTTCCTATCCCGTTCTTGCCTTTAACATACCGCGCTCACAAACCTGTCCTTGAGAATCAGGTCTAATAAATCACGCCCTCCCCGCAAAACTTGCGTTACATTTTCGTAGTAGCTCACCAAGAAAAAAGCCACCAGTCTGTCATGCCACAACTATGCCCAACCCTCAACCAACTGACCTTTGCGTATTTGTCGCGGAAATCGTAGGCGGGCATCGTCTTGCCTCCCGTCTCGGCGAAGCAGAAACCGCCCGCGCCATCGAACGGTGCCTTAACCGCATTGACCTTGCTGTAGGAGGTAGCGGCGGCGAAATCACCGCCCGTGACCGTTCAGCGGTCATTGCCACTTTTGAGCATTGCGACGGGGGCGTGATGGCGGCCTGCGAAGCCATCGAC
Source organism: Azoarcus sp. (assembly GCA_031257305.1). Taxonomy (GTDB): domain Bacteria; phylum Pseudomonadota; class Gammaproteobacteria; order Burkholderiales; family Rhodocyclaceae; genus WRNU01. The sequence continues at coordinate 726 of JAIRPB010000111.1, read as the reverse complement.
CGTGTACGCAAGCTCCCGCCGGTCAGCGGCACCCATATGCAGATACGCATCGGCGTCCATTACGGCCCCGTCAGCGAGGGGACGGGCGACGGCGTAGAAGGCGCGCGTTTAGTTCTTCAAGCATGCGATGTTGACCAATCCTTAGCCAGCGCACGGGCAGTCGCCCAATTAAGTTCATCGGTCCGTCACTTTGCCAGCGCAGAGGCATACCACGACGACGCCTTGGGCAAACTGCCTTGGCCCGTCTTTACCATCGGCACGCAAAGCGCCGCGAGCATGGCCCCAAGTGCTTCGCTACGCCCGCGCCCAGACCCCTCCTCTCCGCTCACCACGCCCAAATCGTCCCTCCCCCCCAATAGCCCCGCCTTCGCTACCGGAAAAACAACCCGGCGCCCTATCGGTCCGCGTCTGTGCCTAAAGCACCAGCAACATTCCATGTTCATTGAAGAAAACCGCCCCGTTATCCTTATCGGGCGCGAACTGGGAAACGATATAGTCATCATCGACCCGCGCGCCTCACGGCAACATGCGCGGGTAGAACGCCGCCGCGACGGGTTTGTTCTCATCGACCAAAGCACCAACGGCTGTTTTGTCTCCATCGACGGCCACAAAGAACAATGCGTTAAAGGCGCTGAAATACCCCTCTCTGGCACAGGACGTTTCGGCTGCGGTTTCTCGTCCCAAGAATTCGAGGAAGACCTCGTTTTCTTTGAATTAACCTAAACC
>JAIRPB010000099.1 GCA_031257305.1 Azoarcus sp. | reverse complement strand
ATCGCCTCCTATACCGTATTCCGGCGCGGCATAGATGCACGCAAGGAACTTGCCTTCGTCTACACCGTCGATTGCGCCTTAACCGACGCAACGCTGGAAGCCGAAGTGCTTCGCCGCGCTGCGGGCGATAGCAAAATTGCCCCCACGCCTGACATGCGCTATCAGTTTGTTGCCCGCGCGCAAACACCGCCCGTGCCGCGCCCGCTGGTCGTTGGCTTTGGACCCTGCGGCATCTTCGCCGCCCTAGTGCTGGCGCAGATGGGGTTTTGCCCCCTCGTGATTGAACGCGGCAAAGCCGTGCGTGAACGCACGAAAGATACTTGGAGCCTTTGGCGCGGCCACAAACTGGATCCCGAATCCAACGCGCAATTCGGCGAAGGGGGCGCGGGGACGTTCTCCGATGGCAAGCTGCATACCCGGATTAAAGACCCCAAGCACTATGGCCGCAAAGTGCTCACGGAATTCGTCCGGGCGGGCGCGCCCGAAGAAATCCTTTATTTAAGCAAACCGCATATCGGCACTTTCCGGCTCGTGGGCATGGTCGAGAAAATGCGGGCTGAAATCCAATCCTTAGGCGGAGAAATCCGTTTTCGCGCACGGCTCGACGATTTGCTGATTGAAAACGGCCAAGTTCGCGGAGTCCGGCTCGCGGATGGGGAGGAAATCCGGGCTGACCATGTCATTCTCGCTTTAGGTCACAGCGCCCGAGATACATTCGAGGCGCTCTTTGCTCGCGGGGTACAGATGGAAGCCAAACCGTTTTCTGTGGGCTTTCGCATCGAACACCCGCAATCGCTCATCGACCATGCCCGACTCGGCAAACATGCCGGCCACCCGCTCATCGGCGCGGCGGACTACGCGCTTGTCCACCACGCCAGCAATGGCCGCACGGTCTACAGCTTCTGCATGTGCCCGGGCGGGGCCGTGGTCGCCGCCGCCTCCGAGCCGGGGCAGGTTGTGACCAACGGCATGAGCCAGTATTCCAGAAACGAACACAACGCCAACGCGGGATTAGTCGTCGGCATTTCCCCTGCCGATTACCCCGGCGGACCGCTGGCGGGCATCGCGTTCCAGCGCGAACTCGAAGCGCGGGCTTTTGAGCTAGGCGGCGGCAATTTCGATGCCCCCGTGCAGCGTGTGGGCGATTTTTTAGCGGGGCATCCCTCCACTGCCCCCGGCACAGTGCAGCCCTCATACAAACCCGGCGTGCGCTACACCGACCTGTCCCGCGCCCTGCCTGATTACGCCATCGCCGCGCTACGCGAAGCTATCCCCGCTTTCAACCGCCAAATTCCCGGCTATGCGATGGGCGACGCCATTTTAACGGCCGTCGAAACCCGCACCTCTTCGCCGCTACGCATCCTGCGCGGGGAGGATTTGCAAAGCGTGAATACGCGGGGGCTCTACCCGGCGGGCGAAGGCGCGGGCTACGCGGGCGGCATTCTCTCTGCTGCGGTGGACGGCATCCGGGTGGCTGAAGCTGTGGCGATGGCGATGGCGGGGTAGCCGGAACAATGTCAAAACACGAGCCGATGCGATTTGCTATCATGAAGTGTGCCTACACTCATAATGGCGAGCATGAACACCTACACATTCAGAATTATCGGAAAAACGCCAGATACGCTACCAGTTAAGCGTCTGGCTGAATACCTTTCTGCCTTATCGGCGCTATTCGGGGACGGTGTTCCTATTTATTTTGACCGCGTAACTAAAGGCAGTGCAAAGCTAAAATTCAGGGTTGAAGCTGGTGTTATAGAAAATAGCTTGAAATCCACGCCAGATGTCGTCGATAAAATAAATAACATGTTGTACGAGGACAATTCAAAGGCGGTTTTCAGGCAAGAAAAAAAAGGTGCTAAACCGCTACTATCGTTTATCGGTAATGCGGCCAATCATGAATTTGTTTTCACTGTCAGAGAAGCCGGAGAGTTCACTGGGCGTATTGTCCGCATTGGCGGGCTTGATGAAACCATTCCTGTTAGCCTTGTGACGCCGGAAGGGGAAACTATTCACTGTACGGCTAAACACGATATGGCAAAAAGACTAAAAGAATATCTTCTTGAGCCTCTTGATGTAACGCTGTTTGGGCAGGGCAAATGGGAACGAATAGGTGGGAAATGGAAAGTCAGGGAATTCCGTATCGACAGCGCAGAACTGTTTAACCCAAAAAGTTGCGAGGAATTTGACGAAGGTTTACGCCGTATACGCGAAAAAGGTTCTGGCTGGGACATACTCTCTGACCCAAAAGCCGCATGGCTGGAGATGAGGTACGCTGAATGAGCGGTTTTCCCACATTTGATACCAACACACTTATCGACCTTTATTCTAATAAAGATAACGCAAAAACACGAAAGGAACAGATACAGTCTTTTGTAAACGCTATAAAAAAAGCACGAGGACAAATACTAATACCCGCCCCGGTATTTGCCGAGTTCGCAGTTAAAGCGAATGAGGATGAAATACAGGAGATATTGAATGATAGAACATTCGTTATTGCCGACTTCAACAAAAAGTCGGCGCTTGAATGTAGCTTTATTCTAAGAAATGAATTAGTTAAAAAAAGAAATAAAAAAGAAAACAAAATTAAAGTAAAATTTGATGTCCAAATACTTTCTATTGCCAAGGCAAACGAAGCGGAAGTTTTAATAACAGACGATACGCATCTTATCAATCTTGCTTCTAAGCACGGAGTGCTGACGAAAACCGTTAATAATCTACCCCCGCCTGACCCGGTGCAAGAATATCTATTCGATAGCAAACAGTAGCCACAAGCTGATAGTACCCATTATTTTAATTGCTGCCTATCTCAAATATTCTTGTTAGCATTTATTCCTCAATAGCAGGTATTCCACGTATTTCTATTTTCATTTCGTGTACCAAAATATGTCACGCCAATGCTACGGCAACATCCCGGCGGGGCGAATACATTGGGCGAACAGCATAATACCGTCCCTACAACATGTGCGGCCCTATACCCAAGTGCTACAATCCACGCTTTTCTGCTGCCGGGTTTCCCTAATTCCATGTCTACGTTCAAAAGGCGCTTGTCTTGGTTGTTGTTGGCGGTTGGGGTCATTGCGCTAGGGAGCGTGATGCTGCGGCCGCCACGGTATATCGGTCCGGTGGGCGAGCGGCCGCCCGACATCGTTAAACCGGATGCGCTCATCCGCAGTTATAGCCTCTCAAAGCTGCCCGCAGATTTGCTGCGTATCCCGTTGGCAAAAGACGTGCTCACTGAAGATTTCGTGGCTTATTACGAAGAAAACAAAGACCGCATGGCGATTTCTGGCGCGCTGCGGCGCATCGCGTTTGAGCATAAGCAAGACCTCTCCGACAAACTGCTCGATGCCGCCCTTGATGAACCCGCCGAAGTCGCGTTGTGGCGGGATGAGGCGGGACGGCTTCAGGATTTTGCGGTGGTGCTCCGGCTCAACGCGCTGGCGCGGGCCTTGCGGACCATCCTGCCCGCTATCGCCAAGGCGTCGGATTTGCAGTTGTCAACAGCGGGCAAGCTCGACGATTCGGATGTCGACATTCTGGTGCTGGAATACCGCCCCGAACACCGCCTGCTACTGCTTGCCAAAGGCGAGCGGGTTGTGGTGCTTTCTAACCCTGCCATGCTGCTTTTGCCGAATCCCGATAAAAAAGAAAACTGGCCGCAATCGGAGGATGCCGTCACGTTCATCAAAGCACTGCTTGATAACGGCGAGACGGTTTCCCCGTTTGCGAGGCATTTCCTCATTGACCAGCCTTTGCCCGAAAAAAATCACTCGCTCACGCTGGGTACGCCTTCTTTTGCTTTGGGTTATGAATCTTTTATCCCGGGACTGGCCGCGCTGGATTTAACTTTTGACAACACGGGGAAATGGCAAAGCCAAGTCCTGCTGAATAGCGAAGCCGCGCAAAACAACGGTATTTGGAATGCGTTGCCTTATGGGGCCAGCCTGTGCGCCGCCTTGCCAGTTGACTGGGCGCAGATGGAAGGGCTGTTAAAAACGTTTGATAGCCATGAAAGGAATCAGCAGGACCCGGCGGCGCTGCTTGCGGCCAATTTCTCCGGCGCGGCGGCTATTTGCTGGTATCAGAATTCGCGCCTCTATACGCCGCTTTTCGCCGCACGTTTGAAATCCAATGCGAATGCGGAACAAGTGCAGACTTTTTTCAGCCTCTTCGACCGCATGGTCAACGGCAACCATCAGGAAGATGCCGACGCCGCAGACACTCTCCGGGCGCACAAAATCGCATCGCGCTTCGGCTCGCCGGGCCAAGGGACAACAGAACGCAGTCTCAACCCAGCCATTGCCATCAAGGGCGATGCCGTCTTTTTTTCCCCGGATGTCATGCTGGTTGAAAGCGCGCTCAAGGTGGCCGCAAAAAATTACCCGGCGCTCTCTGACGGCTTTAACGGCTCACGAGAAAGCACGCTGCTTTTCATCGCCCCGGACGCGCTTGCAAACCTACTGAAAAAAGAAGTGTTCGCGGCCCTGCCCGTTGACCAAGAAAGCGTGTTCCGCGACGCGGCAGAGGTTTATTTATCGCCTCGCTTTTATGCGCTGGCCCGTTACCCCGCACAGCGCGTAAAACTGGCGCCCATTAAGCAAACCCGGCTAAACCAAGAGGACGACACCCGTGTTTGGTGGCCTTTGGTATGGGAAGCCACCAAAACGGCGAACTAGCGCGTTTTTAACTTCAATGCTAACCATTAAAACCCCGCTGTCATTCCCGCACACGCAGGAAGCCAGTCTGTTCTATCCAGAGCGAAGGTCTGCAAACCGTCTGCGGCGCTTCGCGCCGGAAGGTACGCGCCTAGATTCCCGCTTTTGCGGGGATGACGCCGGGGGATGTGTGCCTATTGCCCCGCGCCGTCGTTTTTGCCAGATGCTTGCCGCGCTAGGCATGGCGGGGATGGCCTCCAGAGCCTCCGCGCTGCCCGTGCACTCACCCGGCGGAAAAGCCCCGCTCTCTGACATCAAACTCAGCCCGGCACAGAGCCGCGCCCTGCGGGCGTGGATTGTGCGGATTGCCGTGGAACAAATCCGGCGCGCGCCCACCCCGCGCTGGACTCACCGGGACTGCGCGGGGCTTGTCCGTTTTGCCGTGGCTGAATCGCTTGCTGAACATGACGCAAACTGGCGGCGGGCGATGGGGCTTGCGGGACGGCTACCGCCGGACATCATCCCAGAAGCATCACGTCTCGCGCTCCGCCATCGCTGGAAGCGGCCGGACGGCAGCGTGGGCGCTTATGTCAACGCTATTTCATTAGTACAGGAAAACAGCGTGTTTGCCGGCCGTGACGCCCGGCAGGCACAGCCTGCGGACTTGCTTTTTTTCGACCAAGGCGCGGAGCAGCACCTGATGCTCTGGACCGGCCACGGGGTGGTTTATCACAACGGCGCCCCGCCCCGCCCCGGCGACAACGGTTTGCGGGCATCCACCCTCCCTGCGCTGCTTCAATGGAACGACACGCGCTGGCGTCCAGACCCAAGCAACCCGAATTTCGCCGGTGTGTTCTCACTGGCTTTTCTAAGCTAACGGCAACCCACAAAAATTATGAAAATTCGCAACCTTCTCGTAACGGTTCTAACAATCTGCGCCCCGATACCTTTTTTCCTGCCTAGCACGGTACAGGCACAGCAGGATGTGGGACTGTCCAGCCGCTACACCCCTTATTCGGGAACGCCTTTTTTTGTGCTCACCGATTCGCAATACGGCACGTCAGATGAAAGCCTGCTGCGCGTTGAAGTGGACCCTTGGGGCGGGCGGCAAGCGATTGCTGAAAACAGCGGCATCGACATCGCGCTATACCGCGTCCCGGACCCGCTTACTTTCCTGAAAGCCCAAGACAACCCGCACCGTATCAACGTACAAGCCCGCCCGCGCAATGAAGGCGTTGCCAATACGCTCTCTTACCTTTGGGCCAACGCTTGGAACAAATCCCGCCGCGCTTGGCGCGACCTCTTCACGAAAGACGCAAAACTCACGGTCACAGAAACCGTCCCCGACTTAAAAACCCGCGAAGCAAAACCCCATTACCGTCCCGCCAGCCGCTTCAAACCATTGGAAGGGTTTGAACTGGCCAAACGCTTCACCTACCCGCTGATGTACGCAAACGCCATTGACCCCCAAAAAGCCAATGTGCATCTGGCCGGCTCCAGCAGTAATTTCATTCCCAAGAACGACGGCAATTTTTACGTGCCCCTCGGCAAACTGCGCCCCGGCCTGTATGTGGCTGAAGCTATGCTCGGTTCATATCGCGCCGTCACGCTCGTTTTTGTCTCCGACACCATCGCCATTACCAAACTCTCCTCTGGAACGCTCACGGCATGGGCTGTCCACCGTGCCGAAGGCCGCCCGGTACAAGGCGCGCAAATTCAATGGACGGATGGGCGGGGCGTACTGGCTTCGGGCGCAACCGATGCCAACGGGCTTGTCACGCTTGCCCATGCCAGCCCTGAACGGACTTACCTGCTTGGGCTAGATTCGGCAGGCGGCGTATTTGTTTCCGAGAATTTCTATTACGACAGCGAAATTTACGACACCAAGCTCTACACCGTCACGGACCGCCCGCTTTACCGCCCCGGCGACGAAGTTCAGGTTAAATTCACGGGGTGCGAATACCGTGCGGCCCATCTTTCGCAACCCGCGAAGGAAGGAAAACTCTCCGTTTCCGTGCTGGATCCCAACGGCACGCCCGTATGGTCGGGCGAGGCGCGTTTTCTCCCGGACCGGGGCGGCAACACGTCGTTCCGCCTGCCGCCGGACGCCACGGCAGGGGGCTACGAAATCCGTACCCAGTATCAGGACAAAACTTATGGCGCGGCTTTCCGTGTTGCGGAATACATCAAGCCGCATATGGAAATTACCGTCACCCCCAATAAGCCTGATTTCAAAACCGGGGAAAATGTGTCCGGCACGCTCCGGCTCACCTATCCCAACGGCGACCCCGTCAAACAAGCCGCCGTTGACCTCACGTTGCGCGCCCAAGTGCTAACGATGGTCCAAGGGGAACTGCGTTACGGCGGGCTGTTCCCGGTGCAAGTCACCACAAACAGCCTCACCACAGACGACAATGGCAAAGCGGAATTTTCCCTGCCGCCCGCCAAGGAACCTTCACGCTACATCATCACGGCCCTTGCCACTGACGGCGCGGCCTACCGCGTTAGGAAAACAAGCGAATTGCTTGTGGAACGTGCGGCGGCAAACTGGAAACTGGTGGGGAGCCGTAAATTTTCCATGCCCGGTGAGGCACTGGTTTTGCGGCTTGAGCCGGAAAGTCCCGACAGCGAAAAAACAGCCCCCCCCGCGCAATGGGAAATCATCCGCCTCGAAAACCAAGCCAAATCCAGCGGCCCGTTTGACCCCAATGCCCGCGAATGGCAACCCAAGCTAGAACAGCCGGGTTCCTATTCCCTGATACTGCGCGACGCGAAAGGCAACATCGTTGCCGCCGCGCCGCACTGGGTGGGCGGAAAAGACAAAGACGCGCACGAAATCGAAACCATTCCCGGCACCATCGAAATGGTTACAAATAAAGAGCGTTATCAAGCGGGCGAAACCGCTGAAATCCTGATGACGTTTTCCGCCCCTGTCGACGAAGCCCTGCTTACGCTCGAACGGGACCGCGTGGAAAACCACGCCCTGCTCTCCGCCGCCCACGCCCATAACGCAGATTGGATACGCGCTGAACGTCTTGCCCCCAACCAGTGGCGGGCGCATGTCCCGGTTCTGGAAAACCACGCCCCCAACATCACGTTTTCCGTGGCCTATGTCAAAAACGGCGAGTATGTCTTTCAGAATGCGGGACTCGTGGTTGAAACCCCACGGCTTGCGCTCGACATCAAACCCAGCAAAAACGTTTCACTCCCGGGCGAAACGGTTGACGTCGACATCAATGTGAGCTTAGGCGGCCAACCGGCCCGCGCCGCGCTCACAATTTCTGTTGTTGACGAAATGGTTTATGCCCTGCAACCGGAAATTGCCCCCGACATCGTGGAATTTTTCCAGCATGTCCGCCGCAACAACGTGCGCACCGGCGCCAGCCTGAACTTCATCACCTACGATGAAGCCTTCAACTATGCCGAGGACGCGGCCCGCCAGTCCCCTGCCCGCCACCAGTACAACGAACGCGGTATCAAAGTGCTAGAACGCGCGCGCCGGGACGATACCGACACCGCCGCTTGGATTCCCGTGCTCATGACGGACGCAAACGGCCGCGCCAAGTTCAGTTTCAAAATGCCGGATGCCCTCTCGCGCTGGCGTATCACCGTCCGGGCCGTGGCGCTGGACGAAGCCAAACCCGCAGGAAAAGACACCGCTTACGGCCAGCGCGCCGCTTGGATGCAGTCCGACAAACCGCTGTATGCCAAATGGACATCCCCCGACTGGATGCGCGAAGGGGATTCCCCACTGGTTTCTTTGGCCATCTTCAACCACAGCAATGAAACACGCGATGCCGACATCACGCTCAAACTCGGCACCCAAGACCTCACGCAAAGAGTCTCGCTGGCGCGTGGCGTCTCTTATCTGCCATTCAAACTCCCGCCCTTCAACGGCTCACTTGATGCGCGGCTCGAAATCCACGCTAACGGGCAACTCATCGATTCGCTTGAAACCCCTCTGGAAGCCATGCCCGCTGTGTGGCGCGGGTTAGGCGAGCAAGCCATACAGCTTGACCACGGCATCGCAACGCTCCCATTGCCTAACGACGCCAAACGGCTACGCGTGCGTTTTGCCGCAAGCGGCAGCGAGCATTTCCTGCGTATTGCGGATTCACTTCTTGAATACCCGTGGGGCTGTGTTGAGCAAACATCGAGCCGCCTAATTCCCTTGGCAATCATCACGCCGCTTCTCTCCACAGACAAAGCTCTCGGCAAAACCGCGCAACTCCGGCAGATTCTCTACAGCCAACGTCTGCGTCTGGCCTCAATGGCGGGGCCGCAGGCGGTGTTTGGCTGGTGGGGAAACGGCACAGGCAACAACGCCCTCATGACGGCCTATGCCTATTACGCCGACTGGCTCGCCGCCAAAACGCTTGGCGTCAGCCTGCCCGCTTCGCATTGGGAACGTGTGCTGGCCGTGTATAGCGAACACGCCCAGGACGAACCCATCCTGCACCGGGCGCTTGCCCTCTGGTTTATCCAGCAAATCGGCTTGCCCGTGCGGACACAAACCGAAGGTCTGCTTTCGGCGCTCGCAAAAACCGAAAATGGCGCAAAAGAAAATTCAAATTCTGATGACAACGCCAGCCCTCTCCTAGCCGGCCCCGGTTCGCCGCTAGGCTTAGCCTATGCCCGTGCGCTCGCGGCCCTCATTGCACAGGACGCGGGCATGCCCTCCCGCAAAGACACCGAGATGCTGAACAAAGCATGGCAAATGCTGGAATCTAGCCAGCAACCTTCCGCACAAGCCTTGTTTTTGCTTGGCAAAGGCGGCAATAACCGGGAAACCGCCGCCGCTAGCATTCTCGGCAATGTTTCCGAATCCACCCCCACGCTCGACCGCGCGCTGGCGCTTGTCTGGACGCGCCAGGCACTGGGGGGCAAGTTCAGCGTGAATACCAACGAGTCCCGTCTCAAGCCCGTCGGCGAAAAATGGCAAACCGCCACACAGCCCAGTGCCCTCTTCGACGGGCAGGCCGAATGGCGCTGGCCGTCAGATGAACGCTTGCCCGATAGCGTGCGGGTCAGCAACGCCCCCGCCCGGCTCACCGCCATTGCGCGGTACGAGACGGACGAACTGCCCGTAAAAAGCGCGTTGCCCGTTACCCTCACGCGCACGCTGTACCGCTTAGAACGGCAGGAATTCAAAGACGGCGTCTCTCGCTACAAAGCCGTTAAAGCCGACCCCGCCGCCGGGCTTTCCACGCACGAACTCTACCTAGACGAAATCACGCTCACCGCCGAAAAAAACATGCGCTTTGGCCTAGCCGAAGTCCCGCTGCCGCCGGGCGCCAGCATCGAGGCCAGCACATGGGGCATCAGCCTCATCGAAGAAGGGGGCGAACACCCCATTGACCGCAGCAACGCCCAAGAACACCGCGACCGTTACGGCATCCCCATCGAGACGCTCTCCCCCGGCCAACCGGTGGTCCAGCGCCACCTCCTGCGCGTCGCCCAAACAGGCAAATTCACGCTACCCCCGGCGCGCTACTACCGGATGTACCAGCCAGAGAAAAAAGCCTATTCGGGAGAAAAAAACGAAATATGGATGGTGAAGTAGGGAGGCTGAAGCAGGGGGCGGTTATTTGCAAAATCGCCGGGCTGCCAATTCGTGCGGAATGTCATGGAAGTACCCGGTTCCATGACTCATGACCGCGAAGGATTTCCTCAAGGGCGACGAGTCCGCCCTCCATCCCGGCAAATTTGTGCCGTTACAAGAAACGTTGATTGCTCATGTCGGTTTTCTTTACAGATTGAACCTCGATGCGTGACACTCTGAAAAAAATAATATTACTTATCAATTGGTTACGAAATCGGAACAGTTATTGCTGAACGGTTAATGTATGGGCGACAGGAAGTCGCTACTTTTTCTCTTAGGAGATTGTGATGCAAAAAAATAATAGCCGTTCCCGGCACGTAGCCCCCGCTACACATTCCCGCGTTGCTCCGTCGATGCCGCAATTAAAGATGTTGGCCGCTGTTCTTCTAGTTTGTGCGGCGGGAGCCGTCAATGCGCAGTCCGTCGACCTCTCTACCGGTGTTGCCGTGTTGGCAAATGGGAAGGACACAAACGGCAACATAGTTAACCTGTACGACAAAACCAAACACAACAACGCTACCTACTACTACCTCGACGACCCCGGTGCCGCGTGGCAGGGTTCGTCAGGCATCAACCGCATCATTGCCGACCCGAAAGGCAGCGGCTTTGCGGCCATGCAACGAAACACCCGTGTCGTAGAACTGGGTTACTCCTCTTACGGCAGTAATTCCAAGTACAACGGCGTCATTGACTGGGGTATTACCCGCGATGCCAAGTGGTCAGCCGCTTATATCGTGACTGGCGCAACCCCGTCCGCTTGGGGTAACTCAAGCGCGGTCGCTGGGGTGCAAGGATTCCTAAAAAATACTTTTGGCAAAAGCCAAGTCGGGTACATCGATAGCTACATCAGCGCGGTTGCCAACGCTCGCATTGTCTACGGCACAACCGCCGAAATTTACGGTTCGTCGACTATCAACTCAAACGGCGTTGCTTACCAAGCTGGCCTGAAGCACATCGACACGGGCACAGGCGTTATCGGCTCGTCCGCAGGCTTGTACTACGATGAAGCCGGCCAATACCATATGGACGCATCTGGCCATATCACTTACGACGGCAACGGCTACCCCGGCAACCTGTCAGATAAGTACGGCCCTTCTTGGAATCCCGCTGGCGCGTATGATGACTGGAACCAACATGGCATCGTCCTAACCGGAGCCGACTTAATCGCTTACACGACGGGCTTCACGGCCAATGGTACAGACACGGTCATTGGCGGGTCATTCAACGTTTTGGGCAATTTCTACGATGTCTATATCAACGGCAACAAGGTTGATAGGTCGGCGCTGAACCTCACGGAAAACCTTTACGGCGACGTTATCCAGTACGGTATTGGCAAAGACCAAGGCGTAGTCGGCGAATATACGTTGAGCCTTGACTTATCGGAAATCGACGCCTCTTGGTGGGACGCAAACGGAGAAAACAACATTTCGTTTTTAGTCGAAACGGTGACTCCGTATATGTTGGGATTACAGGCCAATGACGCCCTTGCTATGGGTGCCAGCACCAATCCCTACGCCTATCCCTACGGCATCGTAGCGGGCTTCAACTACTTTTCTGCCAACATCCAATATGGCAGCATGAGTGCCGTACCGGAACCGTCCGTTATGCTGATGTTCAGCACGGGGCTGTTATTTGGCGCGCCGTTTGTCCGCCGCCGGATGCGTAAAAGCTGAGATGCCGCTCTATAGCCAACAGCCGTAAGGCTTAAGGCTTAATTCAAAACAGAAGGGAAAGTGAAACCGCTTTCCCTTTTGTTATTTTGAAAGCCGTTGAAAGAACCAAACAAAAAATTTTGAAGAATCCAATTCATATAAACCCAAAAAAGGTTTTACAGTACAGCCATTCCCTTATTGCCGCTTGAATGCTTGCAAAGTGCGCAAATTTTTCATTCTCTGCCTCATCGCTTCCATCTGCCTTCCCGCGCAGGCAAAGCAACACGCCGTCCCCGCGCTAGAAATTCTTTGGCGTGACCGCCCAAGCGGGGAACTCATCTGGCGCGTTTTTGATTCTGACGGCAAAACGGTATCGAACCTGCAACAACCCAATCTTTCACCCGGCGAAGCGGCGCGGCGTAATGGGGAACCCTTTGCCCAACGTGCGCCGCTAGGCAGTTTGTGGAAACTCTTTGTTTATGCGTGGCTGGCCGCTGAAGGCCGCGTCGCGCCGGATTACTTCTGTACGGGTTCCCCCAAACTGCGCAACGAAGAAGCCTATTGCTGCGGCGCAGGACAGGGCATTGGGCAAGACTTGGCGCTGGTGCGGTCATGCGGGCTGTTTTTCAACCCCAAACGGCTTGGTATCTCGGCATCCGCTTGGCGCGCGTTCTGGGAAGCGCAACCCGGTGTGCGCACCGACGCCCCTTGGCTTGCCGACCTTTCCGCCATGCGGCCCGATACCGTGGTTTCGCCCTTTTCCATCGTGCGGGCGCTGGAAGCCGTGCCCCCGCGCCCCAGAGAAAATGCCGCAAATATCTTGCTCTCGCGGCTCTTCACTATTGCGCCGATACCGGATATGAGCACGGATGAACTCGTGCGGCGGCTCGGCGGCCAATTGCGCGTCAAAACTTTTTCATGGCATCTCCCCGGCCAGCCCGGCAAACCCTATGGCGGCGGCGCGGGCTGGCTGGCGGACGGGCGGGCGGTCTGGTTTGCGGGTTTGGGCACCGGGCAGCAAGTGCTGGCGCGGCAGGGCGCGGCATTGGGCACGGCGCTGGCTGAAACGTTGGCTCCGGGTGACGGCGCGATGTCTGCCGGATGCGTCCAAGTCAATTTTTTTGCCCGTTATGCTTTTGAGGTACAACGCCCCGGCGGTAAAACCGCGCCGGAAGGGGTATTGCGCGGGCA
>JAIRPB010000079.1 GCA_031257305.1 Azoarcus sp. | reverse complement strand
CCCATCATTTCAAAGTAATAACCGGCAAGGTAATGCGCGAAAGCGTTTTGATAGCCGTTCTTGAGGGTATTGACTTCTGGGTTATCAAGCCGGTCCATTGGATAGCCCTTGTCAAGCAGTTCGGAGGGCTTAAGCGCAATAGAACGCTTATCGCCTTCTTCTTTGATTTTTTCATATTCCATTTCGCGGAATTGCTTGATGAGCGTTTCGCGCTCAAAAGTCTTTTTCATTTCAATGCGGGCGAGGTCGTCATTGCCGAGCAGGATATGGTCGAGCGCCAATTTGGTATTGAGAAAGACTTTTTCGTAATCTTGTCCGTCATAACGGCGTGTGCTGTCGTTGACGATGAAAGAGGCTATGTTGCTGATAAATTTGGTGGGATTGGTTTTGAATTCGTCTTCCCAAATCCGAACGATTTCGTCGCCTTGTAACCAAGTATTTAGGCTTTCACCATATTGGGTACTTAAATAAAGCACTTCGCCTTTTTCCAAGTAGTACAAAATATCTTTGTCTTTGCTGGTATTGTTTTTATCCAGCTGGGCCAGGGCGCTATTAAGTTCGCCTGTGCGGACGAGGGAAAGCGTATCTCCCATTTCCTTATCGTAACTACGAAGAGGATTGCCCGCGCAACCCGCCAATAATGCAGACGCTACCAAAGCTGGCAGCAAACAAGTACGTGCTGTGACCATGATTTTCCTTTGTATAAGGGTTTAGGGGGATGAAACGGAAAATGGCGTGGAGTATAACTTTTCCTGAAGTTTTTGTTTATGCTTTTACGTTCTATTCTCCATACCGTTGACAGGGCAAAACCCGTATTTGACAATGAGAACGATTTATAATAACGCCGTTTAGGAGGGCTGTTTTCATGTTGACCATCAAAACCGGATGTGCCGTGGCGCTGGTATCGGCTTCATTGTTTGCTACTTCTTCCCCGGCACTTGCCGCGCCGCCGCTTTCAGACGCTGAAGCGTTGAAAGCTCTCCTTGGGCGGATTGAGCGTCTGGAAGAGCGTAACGCCCAACTCGAGCAAGAAGTCCGCGCCCTGCGCAAAGAAAACCCCGCTGATAGCCGTGCGGCAAAACAAAGCGAAAGACCGGATCAGCCGACAGCCACCGCCCCCCAAGCGGATGAAGAGACTGAGACGCCTGCCCAAGAAACGGCCGCGCAAGAGGCTTCCCCATCCCTATTAGAAAAACTCTCCGGCATCGAGGTGGATGCGGCACTTACCACGGTCTGGCAAAAAGCTAATGGTTTGCCGCATGGCGCCAAACCCAAAGACCGGCTCAATTATCGTGCCGACCTCGCCGTAAAAGTGCCGTTAGAAACCACGGGCAATATCGAACATTCGCTGTTTGCCCACGTGCGGCTAGGCCAAGGACAAGGCATCAATGAAACGCTCGGTTATCTGGGGCATTTCAACGTGACCAACGCCGCCGCGTTCCACGCAAGCGGCGCAAACGCTGACGACTCCACGTTTATCCTCGGAGAAGCCTACTATCAGGCCGCGATTCCCATGCCTTGGGGCATGTCGGACGGGAAAGCGCGTGAAAAGCTGGAACTGACGCTCGGCAAAATGGACATCTTCAGTTTTTTTGACCAGAACGAAGTGGCCGGGGATGAAGCCACGCAATTTCTGAATGTTGTGTTCGTCCACAACCCGTTGCTGGATGCCTTAGGTGAAGTGGGCGCGGATGCCAACGGTTTCCAACCCGGGGCAATTCTCTCTTACTTAAATGAGCGCAATGAATCCGCGCCGTGGCGAGTGTCTCTCGGTATTTTTGGGGCGGGCGAGAAAAGTTCCAACTACCAAGAAACGGCTGATTCACCGCTCACGATTTTGCAGGCAGAAAAGGGCTACACCCTGTTTGGCGAACGTCAAGGCAATGTCCGGCTCTATGGCTGGACGCGCCGCAATGTTCCCCGTTTTAGCGACCCAGACCGTAGCGGACGCCACACGGGCCTTGGGATTTCTTTGGACCAAGAAATCACCGAGGGGCTTCGGCTTTTTGCCCGGTATGGGAAACTCGTGCGCGGCAAACTGCCCGTCGACCGTACTTTGGCGGCGGGGCTGGAAGTGAAAGGCAATTACTGGAAACGACCCAAAGATGCGCTAGGCGCTGGCGCAAGCTGGCTGTGGGCAAGCCGCGCTTACAGACGTGCGGGCGGCGAAGGCTATCTCAACGCGACGAGTTACGACGACGGTAACGGTACGCCTGATTTCCATTTCACCCCCAGAGACGCGGAACGGGTTGCGGAACTTTATTACCGCTTTGCCGTGACGCCAAATTTAACCCTCACGCCGGATGCGCAGTGGATATGGCGCGGCGGCGCGAACCCGCATGCTAGGACGGTGAGGGTTTTCGGGGTGAGGGCGAATATCTCGTATTGATGGTTTCGGGCCGTCCGCGAACACCCCGAAACCTTTGCAACCCTTTTGCCAACCCATAGCGTCTTTGCATTTAAGAGCGTTATGGGTTTTGCAAAGGTTTCACCGTGTTGCTATCCCGCCCGGTAATTGTCTGGCTTGATACTCCCCTAAAAAGGGGGCTATAATCCGCCGCTTATCTTTTTGGCGGCAAGCCTAAAGATAAAATTCGCACGCCGGGTTTATCGGGGTGTGCCGCTTAACAGATTTTTAAGCGGCGTCACTGGCAAGCATCCAAATTCTTGCCCGAACCGGCGGAGGCTCAACCCTGAAAACACCGGAGTTCTGCAACAATGTCAGTCACCATGCGCCAGATGCTCGAAGCGGGCGTCCATTTTGGCCACCAGACACGTTTCTGGAATCCGAAGATGGCTCCTTTCATCTTCGGCCACCGCAACAAAATCCATATCCTTAACCTCGAAAAAACGCTGGCGAAATACAACGAGGCGATGGATTTCATCCGTAAACTCGCGGCAAAACGCGGCACGGTGCTTTTTGTAAGCACTAAGCGGCAGGCCCGCGAGATTCTTGCCGAAGAAGCGCGCCGCGCCCAGATGCCGTTTGTCGACGAACGCTGGCTCGGCGGGATGCTGACCAATTTCAAGACGGTTAAACAGTCCATCAAGCGCCTGAAAGAGCTTGAAACGATGATTGAAGATGGCTCTGTTGACCGCCTCTCTAAACGCGATGCGCTGATGACCCGCCGCGAATTGGAGAAACTGAATAAGTCGATGGGCGGCATCAAAGACATGAACGGGTTGCCCGATGCGCTATTCGTCATTGATGTGGGCTACCACAAGATTGCCGTTACGGAAGCGCAAAAACTGGGCATACCGGTGGTGGCGGTGGTGGATACCAACCATTCTCCCGATGGCGTGGACTATGTCATCCCCGGCAACGACGATTCTTCCCGCGCTATCCGTCTGTATGCCCGTGGCGTAGCCGATGCCGTACTGCAAGGCCGTAGCCAAGCCACGCTAGAGGTTGTTGAGGCGGGCAGTGAGGAATTTGTTGAAGTTGAAGTGGAAAGCGAACAGGCTGAAGCCTGATTCCGCGCCCTGCCTGTTCATCGCGGCGGGCTGGTTATCCAGAACCGCCGCTGTTGTAAAAAATTAAGGAGTTAGCATGGCGGACATTACCGCAAGCATGGTCAAAGAACTGCGCGAAAAAACTGACGCGCCGATGATGGAATGTAAAAAGGCACTCTCCGAAGCCAGCGGGGATATGTCTAAAGCTGAAGAAATTCTGCGGGTAAAACTCGGCAACAAGGCCACCAAGGCCGCAACCCGCATTACTGCTGAAGGCGTAGTGGCTATCCACATCACGAATGGCGGCAAGCTGGGCGTCATTATCGAGGGTAACTGCGAAACCGATTTCGTCGCCAAAAACGAAGATTTCATCGCGTTAGTCAAAAACGCCGCCGTGCTGACGGCAGAAAAATCTCCCGCCGACGTGGCCGCGCTCTCTGCACTGCCTTTGGGCGAAAGCACGGTGGAATCCGCCCGTACCGCGTTGGTCGGCAAAATTGGCGAAAACATGACCCTGCGTCGCTTCCAGCGCGTTGAGGCGAAGGGGCAGCTTCATTCTTATATCCACGGCGGCTCAAAAATCGGCGTGTTGCTTGATTTGGTGGGCGGTGACGCGCAATTGGGCAGGGATTTGTCCATGCACATCGCCGCTTCCAAGCCGAAGGCGCTGGACGCAAGCGGCGTGAATGCCGCGCTTATCGATACCGAGCGCCGCATTGCCATCGAAAAGGCCCGCGAATCCGGCAAACCTGAAAATATGCTGGAAAAAATCGCTGAAGGCTCGGTGCAGAAGTTTCTTAAGGAAGTCACTCTGCTAGGCCAAGTGTTTGTGAAGGCTGAAGACGGCAAGCAGACTGTGGAACAACTGCTCAAGGCCAAAGGCGCAACGGTGGCGGGCTTTACGCTTTACGTGGTGGGCGAAGGCATTGAGAAGAAATCTTCCGATTTCGCCGCCGAAGTTGCACAGCAAGCCGCCGCCGCCCAGAAAAAATAAGGTCCATTGCCCTATGTCCGCCACCGCGCCGGCCTATTCCCGCGTTTTGCTCAAGCTATCGGGCGAGGCGCTTATGGGCGAAGATGATTACGGCATCAATGAAGCTGTGGTTTCGCGGGTTGTCTCGGAAATAGCCGATGTGGTGCGGCTGGGCGTACAAATTGGCGTGGTCATCGGCGGCGGCAACATTTTTCGCGGCATGGCAGGCGCGGCCAGCGGGATGGACCGCGCCACGGCCGATTACATGGGCATGCTCGCCACCGTGATGAACGCAATGGCGCTTGCGGACGCGATGCGCCGTGCGGATTTACCCGCCCGCGTGCAATCGGCGTTGCGCATCGACCAAGTGGTTGAGCCGTATATCCGGGGGCGCGCCATCCGCCATCTCGAAATGGGGCGTGTTGTGATTTTCGCCGCCGGCACGGGCAACCCGTTTTTTACGACCGATACCGCCGCCGCCTTGCGCGGGGCTGAAATCGGTGCGCAAATCGTGCTTAAAGCAACCAAGGTTGACGGCGTCTATACCGCCGACCCTAAAAAAGACCCGCAGGCCCGGCGGTTTGCCCGCATTAGCTTTGACGAGGCGATAGGCCGCAACCTTGCCGTGCTTGATGCCACGGCGTTTGCGCTGTGCCGTGACCAAAAGCTACCCATCAATGTTTTTTCGATCTTCAAACCCGGCGCACTTCGCCGTGTCATCATGGGCGAGGACGAAGGGACATTGGTCCATTCCTGAGACCAGAGGATTCCGCGATGATTTCCGAACTCAAGAAAACGATTGAACACAAGATGTTAAAGTCGATTGAGGCGCTCAAGCATGACCTCGTCAAGATACGCACGGGGCGCGCCCACACGGGATTGCTTGACCATATCCAAGTAGAGTATTACGGCAACATGGTTCCGATTAACCAAGTGGCTAACGTAACGCTCATCGACGCCCGTACTATTGGCGTCCAGCCTTGGGAAAAGCCTATGGTGGCAAAAGTTGAAAAAGCCATCCGCGATTCTGACCTTGGGATTAACCCCGCGAATGTGGGTGAAATTATCCGCATCCCAATGCCGCCGCTCACCGAAGAGCGCCGCCGCGAACTCACGAAAATCGTGAAACACGAAGGCGAGACCGCCAAGGTGGCTTTGCGCAACCTTCGGCGCGACGCGAATCAGCATCTCAAAGACGGGATTAAAGACAAAACCATTTCGGAAGATGACGAACGGCGGGCGGAAGAGGACATCCAGAAACTCACCGACCGCTACGTGGCCGAAATTGACAAGCTGCTTGCCCAAAAAGAGCAGGAACTGATGCAGATATGATTTGCCGGGACTCGTTTCCCGGCAGACCGCTCATGGAGAATCCCGATGGCGGACCAAGGCTTTATCAGTTCCACCCAAACGGTACCTAACCTAAACAAAGTGCCCCGCCACATTGCCATTATCATGGACGGCAACGGCCGGTGGGCGCGCAAGCGTTTTTTGCCCCGGATAGCGGGACATACCCGTGGGGTGGAGGCGTTGCGCGGGACTATCCGGGCGGCAATTGAGCACGGGGTGGAATACCTCACTGTTTTTGCGTTCAGTTCCGAAAACTGGCGCCGTCCCGCCGATGAAGTCTCTTTTTTAATGCAGTTGTTCATCAAGTCGCTGCAAAAGGAAGTGAGCCGGTTGCACGAAAATGGCATCCGTTTCCGCGTAATTGGCGACCGTTCGCGTTTTGAGCCGATGTTGGTCAAAGCCATTGAAGCCGCCGAGGAACTCACCGCCCGCAACACACGTTTGTGCCTCACGGTTGCCGCTAACTATGGCGGGCGTTGGGACATGATGACGGCGGTCAACCGTGCGCTTGCCCGCCAGCCGGGGCTGACTGAAATCACCGAGCACCAGATTAACGAAGAGTTGTCGATGAGTTTCGCGCCCGAACCTGACTTGTTCATCCGTACCGGCGGGGAACAGCGGATTAGTAACTTTTTGCTCTGGCAACTGGCGTATACAGAGTTTTATTTCACCGATGCCTTGTGGCCGGATTTTGACGGCAAGGCGCTTAATCAAGCCATTGTTTCTTATCAGGAGCGCGAGCGCCGCTTCGGGCGCACAAGCGAGCAGCTCACTACTGCCACGGCAGGCTGTAATACGGAGTGCCATGCTTAGGACGAGGGTTATCACGGCGGCGGTACTGCTGGCGGTGTTGCTGGCGGTGTTGTTTTTGCTCCCGCCGTGGGCTTGGTCTGTGATGTGTTCGCTAATTTGCGGGCTTGCGGCTTGGGAATGGGGCGGCTTGGCAAAATGGGATAGCAAGGCACGGATTGCTTATGGCTGCGTTTTGGGCGGTTTGTGTTTTTTGCTCGCCTTTTTTGACATTGACGGTGTATGGCTCAATATTTTTCTGTGTTTACTTGCTGTTGCGGCGTTTTTTTGGCTGCTGGCCGTACCGTTCTGGCTATGGCGCAAATGGGCTTTGCACAAATGGGTTGCCCCTTGGGTGGGCGTGGTTGTGTTGGTTCCGCCCGCCTTGGTTCTGATGTACCTGTCCCGTATGAGTCCAATTTTCGTACTCATGTCCTGTTCAATTGTTTGGGTTGCTGACATCGCCGCCTATTTTTCAGGGCGGGCCTTTGGGGGGAAAAAACTCGCCCCCAGCATTAGTCCCGGCAAAACTTGGGCGGGCGCGGTAGGCGCGGTGTTGGGCGTGCTTGTATATGGCAACGCTTTGCTTTTTATAAGCGGCAATTTTTGGGCTTTCTGGGGTAATACACCGATTTGGCAACTGTTACTGATGCAATTTACCTTAGTCGTTTTAGTTGCTTTGAGTATCATCGGAGACCTTTTTGAATCTTTGCTCAAACGTCAGGCGGGCGTAAAAGATAGCAGTCACCTCCTGCCTGGACATGGCGGTGTCCTTGACCGGATTGATAGCCTGACATCCATGTTGCCTTGTTGGGCGGCCTTTTCTTTATTTCCCTTCTTCACACTGCTTTCTTTGCCTAAATGAGCACGGCCTCTGTTGCGCATACCCCCCAAAACGTCACCCTTCTCGGCGCAACCGGCTCGATTGGCGCAAATACGTTGGATGTGCTTGCCCGGCATCCTGACCGTTACTCGGTTTTTGCCTTAACGGCGCACCGGGCAACGGCTCGCCTTGCGGATTTGTGCTTACGGTATTCACCGCGCTATGCGGTGATGGCCGACCAAGATGCGGCAAAAGAGCTTAAACGTCTGCTGCGTGAGGGGCATTGCTCCACAACGGTGCTTGCTGGCCATCAAGCGTTGTGCGACGTGGCGCGTGATGCTGAAGTGGATGTGGTGCTGGCTGCCATTGTGGGCGCGGCGGGACTTAAACCGACGATGGCGGCCGTACTGGCGGGCAAAAAAGTATTGCTGGCCAACAAAGAGGCGCTGGTCATGACGGGCCAGATTTTTATGGATGCCGTGGAGACATCCGGTTGCTGCCTGATGCCCATCGATAGCGAACACAACGCGATTTTCCAGTCTCTGTACCGATCAGACCAGAGGGTAGAAATGGCGGGGGTACGCCGTGTTTTGCTGACGGCCTCTGGCGGGCCTTTCCGCCACATGCCCGTCGAAAGGCTGGAAACGGTGACGCCGGATGAGGCGTGTATCCATCCGGTGTGGTCGATGGGGCGCAAAATTTCGGTGGATTCTGCCACGTTGATGAACAAGGGGCTGGAGGTTATCGAGGCGCGCTGGCTGTTTAATGTTTCCCCAGAGCAGATTGAGGTAGTTATCCATCCGCAGGGCATCGTGCATTCGATGGTGGATTATGTTGACGGTTCGGTAATCGCCCAGCTAGGCAATCCCGATATGCGCATCCCGATTGCGCACGCGCTGGCTTGGCCAGAGCGGATGGTGTCCGGGGCGAGTGCGCTGGACCTGCTTGGCGTGTCGTCGTTGAGCTTTGAACGTCCTGACGTTGAGCGTTTCCCGTGCCTAACATTAGGGTATCAGGCGCTGGAAGCGGGCAACGCAATGCCCGCTGTGCTTAACGCGGCCAATGAGGAAGCGGTTGCCGCTTTCTTGGATGGCAAACTAGGATTCAGGCGCATCGCCGATGTGGTTGCCGCCACGATGGGACGCGGCGGGTGGCAACCTGCCGAAACACTTGAGGCTGTGCTAGAAACCGACGCACGGGCGCGGGATTTTGCCCGGTGGGAAATTAGCAAACGGAAAAAAGTATGAGCATCCTAAATATCCTAACCCAGTACGTTATCCCGTTCATTATTGCCATTGGGCTGTTGATTCTGGTGCATGAAATGGGGCATTACCTTGTTGCCCGGATGTGCGGCGTCAAAGTGCTGAAGTTTTCGATTGGTTTTGGCAAGCCGCTACTGAAATGGACGGCAAAAAACGGGACCGAATGGGTTCTGGCGGCTTTCCCCTTGGGCGGCTTTGTCAAAATGCTTGGGGAAGGCGCAAAAGATGAAATTGATGAGCAGGAATCGCGTTGGGCTTTTAACCGCAAGCCGGTAGAGCAGCGTATTGCCATCGTGGCTGCCGGTCCTATTTTTAATCTTCTCTTAGCCGTGGTGCTGTATTGGGGGCTGTTTGTGGCGGGAACCACCGAACTGCGCCCGCTGATTGCGACAACCCAAGCAGAGTCCAGCCTCGCGCAAGAAGCGGGGGTGCGCAACGGCGATTTGGTTTTGAGCGTTAACGGTGAAAAAGTCAGGAGCTGGGAGGACTTGCGCTGGGCCTTGGTTGAGCATGCGATTAGCCGTGACGAGGCGCGTTTGGAAGTGCGCACAAGGGAAGGCACGGAGGCGGTACGGATTCTCGACCTCAGCAATTTTTCTTTCCAAGATGCCAGCAAAGAAGATTTGGTTTTCCGCATGGGGCTACGCCCGACATTAGGTCCCGCACTACTCTCGTATGTGGAAGAAGGAGGCCCTGCGGCGAAAGGGGGCGTTCTCAAAGATGATGAAATCATCGCGATTGATGGCGAGCCGGTGAGTTCGAGCTTTGATGTGGTTGATGCCGTGCGCCGTTCGCCTGACAAAACGCGGGCATTTACCGTGCGCCGGGACGGGAAAGAACAGACGTTTTCCATTACCTTGGATAAAAAACAGCACAATGACGAAATAATCGGTTTTGCCGGTATCGCGTTCGACAATTCCTTTATGTTTGCCGAGGTGCGCGACACCCCGTTTGAAGCGGTAGGGCACGCCCTAAGCCACACATGGCAACAAAGCGTACTGACGCTGAAATCCATCGGAAAAATCATCACCGGCTTTATTCCGGCAAATAACATCTCTGGCCCTCTCACGATTGCGGACTTGGCCGGCAAATCTGCCCAGCATGGGTTGCCGTCGTTCATCAAATTTCTGGCGCTTATCAGTATTAGCCTTGGGGTTCTGAATTTGCTGCCGATTCCCGTGTTAGATGGCGGCCATTTACTGTACTATGCGGTTGAGCTTATTAAGGGCAGTGCGCTTTCCGAGCGAAGCGTCGAAATTGGGCAAATGATTGGCCTCGGGGCGCTGCTCTTGCTCATGGCGTTCGCCATTTTTAATGACATCAACCGTCTTATTTCCTGAAGGTCCGCATGAACAGCAAGCGCATTTTAGGATTGTGTCTGGCTCTCTTTGTTTCCGCTCCGGCTTTTGCTTTTAAGCCGTTTGTTATCAAAGACATCCGTGTTGAAGGATTACAGCGTACCGAAGCCGGTACGGTGTTCAGTTACCTGCCTGTCAAAGTGGGTGACGTGTTCGACGACAGCCAGGCCAGTAACGCAATCCGCGATTTGTTCAACACGGGTTTTTTCCGCGATGTGCGCATCGAAACAGACCAAGACGTGCTCGTGATTGTGGTGGACGAGCGTCCGGCCATTGCGAAAATTGATTTTGTGGGCGTCAAAGAGTTTGAAGTCGACGTGCTCAGAAAATCCCTACGCGATGTTGATTTGGCTGAATCCCGCACGTTTGACCGTGCCATCCTTGACCGCGCCGAACTTGAAATCAAGCGCCAATACCTAGCTCGCGGCAAGTACGGCGCAACCGTCACCACCACCGTAACCCCGCTTGAACGTAACCGCGTAAGCATCGCTTTTAATGTGGATGAAGGCGATGTGGCGCGTATCAAGAAGATACGGGTTGTGGGTTCTAGCGCGTTCAAAGAAAGCAAATTAGTCGACCTGTTCGATTTGACCACGTCGGGCTGGTTTACTTGGTATACCAAGCGCGACCAGTATTCGCGCCAAAAACTGGCCGCTGACCTCGAACGGTTGCGTTCGCACTACCTTGACCGGGGTTATCTCGACTTCAATATCGAATCGACCCAAGTGTCGATTACGCCCGACAAAAAAGACATCTACATTACGATTAGCATCACCGAAGGCGAGCGTTATACCGTGACGGCCGTGCGTTACGCAGGTAACAACCTGATATTGCCGGAAGCGGAATATCTCAAGCTCACCACCATTCACCCCGGCGAAATTTTTTCGCGTGAGCGCCTAACCGAAACCACGAAGGCTATTTCTGACCGCCTTGGCAATGAAGGTTATGCGTTTGCCAATATCAACGCCGCGCCCGAAATTGATGCGCAAAAGCG
>JAIRPB010000076.1 GCA_031257305.1 Azoarcus sp. | reverse complement strand
CAAGCAAACTCAGCGTGCCATCCTCCAAACGAAGGATGCGCTCGCTTTTTTGGGCTAATGATTCGTCATGGGTGACGATGACGAAGCTGGTGGCGAGTTTTTCGTTGAGTTTTAGCATTAAGTCGAATACGGATTCGGCGGTATGGCGGTCTAGGTTGCCTGTGGGTTCGTCGGCTAACACGCAGGCGGGGCGGGTGACGAGGGCGCGGGCGATGGCGGCGCGCTGGCGCTCGCCGCCGGAGAGTTCGCTGGGGGTGTGGGTGAGCCGGTGGCCAAGGCCGACTTCCCGCAGCATGGCGGCGGCTTGCGCGTTGGCTTCTTTTTTGTTCATCCGGCGGATGTAAAGCGGCATGGCTACGTTTTCTAGCGCGGTGAATTCTGGGAGCAGGTGGTGGAATTGATAGACGAAACCGAGTGCTTTGTTCCGTAATAGGCCGCGCTCCGCTTCCGAGAGCCGGGCGAAATCTTTGCCCATCAGCATCGTGGTGCCTTCGCTGGGGGAATCTAGCCCGCCTAGCAGGTGGAGCAGGGTGCTTTTGCCGGAACCGGAGGCGCCGATGATGGCGACCCGCTCCCCGCGGCTGACTTCCAGATTGATGTTGTTGAGGACCCGTACTTCGTTGTTGCCTTCGCTGAAAGATTTGCTGAGATTTTTGCAGACGAGGATGGGGGAGCCATCTGGCAAGAGGCGGTGTTGTTCATTCATAGCGCAGGGCCTCCGCCGGTTTAACGCGGGACGCGCGCCAGCTAGGGTAAGCCGCCGCGATGAGGGTGAGCAGGAACGAGACGGAAAGGATGGTGACTACGTCGCTCATTAAAACTTGGGAAGGCAATTCGCCCAGCAGGTAGATGTCTTTGTCCCAGAGTTTCATGCCGGTGATGGCTTCAAGGGCGGGGATGACGATGTCAAGGTTGTTGGCGATGCTTAGTCCGCCGATAAGCCCTGCGACAAGCCCGACGACGCCGATAATGGAGCCTTGGATGATGAAAATGGCCATGATGGAGGCGGGGCGGGCGCCCAGTGTGCGCAAGATGGCGATGTCGGCGGCTTTTTCTTGCACGGTCATGGTGAGGCTGGCAACGACGTTGAAAGCCGCTACGCCTACGATGAGGAACAGGAAGAGCGTCATCATGGTTTTTTCTAGCGCCACGGCCCGGAATAGGGGGGCATGGATATACCGCCAGTCGTGCAGTATGAGGTTTTGGAAAACCTCCGAGAGCGCCACGGCCACGTTTTGCGAATCAAACGGGTTATTGAGCCGTAGGCGTACCCCGCTTACGGCATCGCCCATGCGGAAAAGCGCTTGGGCATCGGCGAGGTGGATGAGCGCGAGGCCCGCGTCGTATTGGATGACTTTGGCCTCAAAAATGCCGACAACTACAAACTGGCGCACACGCGGGATGACGGCGGCGGGCGTGACCATGCCTTGCGGCGTGATGAGCGTGAGCTTGCTGCCGACTTTCGCGCCTAGCCCGCGGGCCAGGTCCCGCCCGAGAACAATGCCAAACTCGCCGGGCTGTAAGGCGTCAAGCGTTCCCGTTTGCATGTATTTGTCAAAAAACGCCACGCCGCTTTCTTGGGCTGGGAGGATGCCCCTAATCTGCACCCCGCGCACGGTGTTGCCGCTAACAAGCATCCCTTGCTCGTTGACGTAGGGCGCGGCGGCGGCGACGCCGGCATGCTGGAGGGATTCATCGGCAACCTGCTGCCAGTTTCGGATGTTGTCGTTGGCATAGTAGGCTTCAATTTCGATATGTGCGACCACGCTTAATGTGCGGTCACGCAATTCGGACTGGAAACCGTTCATGACCGAGAGCACAACGATGAGCGTGGTAATGCCTAGCGCGAGACCGAGCATCGACACAAGCGAGATAAAGGACACGAGACGGCTTCGCCCCTGTGCCCGCCTGCGCGAACGGGTGTAGCGCAAGCCTGCGAAAAGTTCAAATAACATTGATATTGGGCGGTTGCCGCATGGGCAAAACCGCAATTCTAACCTTCCTTGGCGGTTATCGGAATCTTATGTGGTATGGTTAGGGTGTTTTGTTGGCGGTGCATTTTAGTCATGTCTTAAAATTAGTGACTGTTGATGCCTTGGACAGATTTTATTTTTTAGAAGGTGTTTGAAGGATGAGCCAAACCATTATCCGTACTGTTTCCCGTGTTCTGGCGGCGTGTGCCGCCGCTTGTTTTTGGGTGGCAGCCCATGCCCAGCCGGGCGACTCGCTGACTTCGGCAGAATCCCGCTTTCTTGCCGCCCGTGACGCGGCACGCTCCGGCAATCTCACGGCGCTTGAAGAATTCGCTAGCTGGGCTGACGGTTCCCCGCTAGACATCTACATCCGTTATTGGCTTGTTTCCATTAGCCTTTCAAAATCTTCCTTCTTTACGCCAGAAACTGAAATCCAGCAATTTCTTTCTAAAGAAGCGGGGTCGTTGCTTGCGGAACGTTTGCGCGGCGAATGGCTGCGCAGGCTGGCGAGAAACCAAGATTGGTCCCGCTTTTTGCAGGTTTACCGGGATTTACAAAAGCCCGATGACGATTTGCGCTGTTTGTCTTGGGAAGGCCGGATAGCCACCGGTGACAAAAAAGCGTTTGACGAAATTGTGAAAGTCTGGCCGTCGCTCACGTTTGCCCCGGCCGCCTGTATGCCTGTTTTACGCATGGCAGTTTCCCAAGGGAAAGTCAGCAACGATGAGGCTTGGCGGCTTTTCCGGCGGCGGGTTGATACCCGTGGTCCCGCACGGGCCAAAGCCATTCTGGCGTGGTTTAGCGACGGTAGCGGCAAGATGTTTGACCAAGCGGTGCGTAACCCGAAGCGTTATCTTGACCGCACGGCGGCTAAATCCATCAGCACCCGCGTGGGGCAGGAAATGGCGCTGACGGCGCTCACACGGCTTGCGAGGGATGACGTATCCGCCGCGCATAGCCGGTTTCTGCGCCTGTCAGGCCGCTTGACCAATGAGCAGCGCGCTTACGGCTGGGCCATGCTGGCGCTGCATGCGGCCCAAGACCATATGCCGGAAGCGGTGATATGGTTTAACAACGCGGGCAATATTCCCATGAGCGCCACGCAGCGTGCGTGGCGTGTGCGCGCCGCGCTCCGCACTGAAAATTGGCAGGACGTGCTCTCTACCATCAGTAGCCTGACGGCGGACGAGCGGAGCCAGCCCGAGTGGGTTTACTGGCGAGGGCGCGCGCTGAAAGCCCTCAAACGTTTGGACGAAGCCAACCGGGAATTCCAAAGCATTGCGGGCGCGGCAAACTTCTATGGCCTTTTAGCGAATGAAGAACTCGGGCGGCCTTTTGACCCGCGCAAAACCTATCTGGCTTCCGTTGCCGCGCTGGATACGCCTACGGAAGCCGCCGACGATTCAGACGGGGGGGCTGATGCCGCTGATGCTGGCTCCGACGAAAACGCCCCAGAAAACGGCGGCGGCGGCGTCAAAGACGGCGCGATGGAGGCGGGAGCCGACGCTTTAGCCGTATCCGCCCCTGCGGCAACGCTTTCTGGCCCTCCCGCCGACAAGCATCCCGGCTTTCAGCGGGCGCTTGCTTTTTATCGGCTCGATATGCGCAAAGAAGCCATCCAAGAATGGAATTGGGCGTTGCGCGGGCGTGACGAGGCGTTCCGACTTGCCGCCGCCCGGCTGGCGCTAAATAACCATATTTATGACCGCGCCATTACCTCCGCCGAACTCGCTAACCCGGGCGGCGCGTGGGATTTACGTTTTCTCACCCCGTACCGCGAGTTAATTGAGCCGCGCGCAAACATCAACCATCTGGATTTAGCTTGGGTGTACGGCGTGATGCGGCAGGAAAGCCGCTTCATCATCCCCTCCCGTTCCCCCACCGGCGCACAGGGTTTAATGCAGGTGATGCCGGCCACCGGCAAGTTTGTCGCCAGGAAAATGGGGCTTTATTACCATCCCGGCCTGTTGCGCGACCCCGAAACCAACGTTGAAATCGGCACGGGCTACATGCGCATGATTCTCGACGAACTGGAGGATGACTACATTCTGGCGGCGGCAGGCTACAACGCCGGGCCGGGACGCGCGCGGCGCTGGCGTTCAGCCATGCCGCTAGAAGGCGCGATTTACGTTGAAACCATCCCTTTTGAAGAAACCCGCGATTACGTCAAGCACGTGATGAGCAACACCGTTATTTACGCCGCGCTGCTCCAAGGCAAACCGCAATCGCTCAAAACGCGGCTTGGCACCATCATGCCCAAACCCGGGGACTAACGCTGTGGCGGGGATGCGCACCTATATCGTTGGCGGCGCGGTCCGGGATGCCTTGCTTGGCTTGCCGGTGAAGGATAGGGATTGGGTTGTGGTGGGCGAGACGGCAGAAGCCATGCTGGCTCGCGGTTTTCGTCCCGTCGGGCGGGATTTTCCCGTATTCCTTCACCCCGAAACCCACGAGGAATATGCGCTGGCCCGCACGGAACGCAAAACGGGGCGCGGCCATACCGGCTTTGTGTGCTATGCCGCGCCAGATGTCACGCTAGAAGAGGATCTCTCGCGGCGCGACCTCACCATCAACGCCATTGCGCAAAAAACAGACGGCACGCTCATCGACCCCTACGGCGGGGTGCGCGATTTAGAAAACAAAACGTTGCGCCATGTGGGGCCCGCTTTTTCTGAAGACCCCCTGCGCGTTCTGCGCGTAGCGCGTTTTGCGGCGCGTTTCCCAGATTTCAGCCTCGCCCCGGAAACGCTCGCGCTCATGCGGGCGATTGCCGAAAGCGGCGAACTCAACAGCCTCACGCCCGAACGGGTGTGGAAAGAACTCTCACGCGGCCTCATGGAAAGCCGTCCCTCGCGCATGTTCCGCATCCTCCGCGAAAGCGGCGCGCTGGTCCGCGTTTTGCCTGAATTGGATGCCCTCTTCGGTATCCCGCAGCCCCCGCAATACCATCCCGAAGTCGATACGGGCGAGCATGTCATGATGGTTATCGACCATGCCGCCCAAGCTGGGCACGGGCTAGACATCCGCTGGGCCTGCCTGCTGCACGACCTCGGCAAAGGCGAGACGCCCGCCCACATCCTGCCAAGCCATCACGACCACGAATCCCGGAGCGAGCGGCTAGCCAAACAAGTCTCAAACCGGTTGCGGGTCCCGGCCGCCTGCCGCGACTTTGCCGTGCTCTTTGCCCGCGAGCACGGCCAGTTAGGATTGGTGGATGAAATGCGCCCCGGCACCGTCATCAGCCTGCTAGAACGTTGCGACTGTGCCCGCCGCCCGGAGCGTTTTCAGGCCCTGTTAGAGGCTTCTGCCTGTGATTATTTTGGGCGCGGCGGCCACTGGCCGTCCCCCTGGCCCGCCGCTGAACGTTGGCATCTAGCCATGCAAGCATTTTCCAGCGTCGACGCGGGCGCATTGGCAAGCACCCTTTCAGACTCAAAACAGATACCTGTTTTACTGCACGAAGCGCGCACAAGGGCGCTCCGGGCCATTGAGGGCCGGACGGGTGAAGAAACCCCGCCCTCCGGCCAAACCACCCCTTGAAATCATCGCCAATAAAATCATGAAAACCTCCTCCGCAAGCCAGCCCGACACCGCCCCGAAACACGAGGCGCTAGAAATCATCAGCCACAGCCCCAAAAAGGGCAGCGCGCACAAAACCCCGCTCCTGTTCGTGCACGGCGCTTTTGCGGGCGCGTGGTGCTGGGAAGAATCCTTCTTGCCTTGGTTTGCAGAACGCGGCTGGACCGTACATGCCGTTTCGCTTTCCGGGCATGGCTCAAGCCGCAACCCTATTGGCTTGGACAATCTCGGCATCAACAACTACGTGAATGACGTAACCGAAACCATCGCCTTACTGCCCACGCCCCCGGTACTCATCGGTCATTCGATGGGCGGGATGGTGGTACAAAAATACCTAGAAAAATCAACCGTTCCCGCCGCCGTACTCATGGCCTCCGTGCCCCCGCAAGGGTTAATCCACTCCGCTATCGGCCTGTTGCTCTCGGCCCCACAGCTTCTCATCGACCTCAACCGGATAATGGGCGGCGGCGAACCCAACCCCGACACGATGCTCCAAACCCTCTTCTATAACAGCCTTGACGAAAAAAAGATTCAGCGATACCTAGAAATGTTCCAGCCAGAATCCCACCGTGCGATTTGGGACATGACCTTCTTCAACCTCCCCCTAGTTTTCCGCATCCACCGCCCGCCCATGCTCGTGCTAGGCGCCCAGCACGACCGCCTGTTTTCCCCCAGCCAAGTCAAACTCACCGCCAGCGCCTACGGAACCCGCCCCGAAATTTTCGCCGACATGGGCCACGCCATGATGCTAGAACCCAACTGGAAAGAAGTCGCCGAGCGCATCGACGGATGGCTCAATTCGCAAGGGTTCTAGCAAAAAGCGGAATGAAAAAGCGGCGCGCCCGCCCCCGAAATAATATTGAGCCGGAGCAGAACGCTCCGGCTACTTTGCAATAGGAACCGTGCAATGAAAA
>JAIRPB010000039.1 GCA_031257305.1 Azoarcus sp. | reverse complement strand
TGGATTTGGGTGAGGCAGGTACGGGGACTACCCACGGCTCTGGCTCGTAGGGGCGGGTTTCAAACCCGCCCAAGCCGTGGTCAATCTAAAACGGGTATCGATGCCGGAAAGAGGGCGGGTTTGAAACCCGCCCCTACGCCTATGACTCCCGCGATTTGCCTTCGATATACGCGCTGAACTCCGCTCCTATTTCTGGATGGCGCAGGCCGAGTTCAACGGTGGCTTTGAGGTATCCCAGCTTGGAACCGCAGTCGTAACGCACGCCGTCAAACAAGTAAGCCAGCACGGCTTCTTCTTGCAGTAGCGTGGCGATGGCGTCAGTGAGCTGCAATTCGCCGCCCGCGCCGGGAGTGAGGGCGCGGAGGTGCTCAAAAATACGGGCGGTGAGAATGTAGCGCCCAACTACCGCTTGGGTGGTGGGGGCTTCTTCGGGCTTGGGCTTTTCGACGATGCCGGTGATGCGCTGGATTTTGCCTTCCTGCCGCTCGGTGCTCACGATGCCGTATTGACGGGTATCCTCACGCGGGACGTTCATGGTGCCTAGCACCGAGCAGCGATGGTAACTGTAGACATCTGCCATTTGCTGGGTGATGCCCGGCGCGCCGCCGTTGTCTAGCAGGTCGTCCGCCAGCAGCACGGCAAAGGCTTCGTCCTCGCTCACCACGCGGCTCGCGCACAGCACGGCGTGCCCCAAACCTAGTGCTTCGGACTGGCGGATATAGATGCAGTTGACATCTTTGGGAACGGTACGGCGCACGATGTCGAGCAATTCATGTTTGCCGCGTGATT
Source organism: Azoarcus sp. (assembly GCA_031257305.1). Classification (GTDB taxonomy): domain Bacteria; phylum Pseudomonadota; class Gammaproteobacteria; order Burkholderiales; family Rhodocyclaceae; genus WRNU01. The sequence continues at coordinate 7,239 of JAIRPB010000039.1, read as the reverse complement.
CCAACTCGGTTTCGAGTTCGTAGGCTTTGTCGAAATGGTCTTCAATAGAACGCTTGGTGCGGCCCGTGATGAAAATCATGTCCGTCATGCCCGCCTCCACGGCTTCTTCTACCGCGTACTGGATTAAAGGCTTATCGACAATCGGCATCATCTCTTTGGGGCTGGCCTTGGTGGCCGGCAGAAACCGGGTGCCTAGGCCCGCAACGGGGAAAACGGCTTTGGTGATTTTGTTGGGTTTGGTCATGGAGGTTCTCCTTCAAAACAGTTTTAACCAAAGTGATAACAGTTAGACATCCCCCGTCATTGCGGGGCGCGTAGCGCCGTGGCAATCCAGAATGGCCGGGGCAGAGTGCGGGTTGCTTCGCCTTTGGCCCGCAATGACGGGAATGGGGTGATTCAGGCGTCTCCTAACAGTCGCAGTAATCCCGCTTCATCAAGAATGGGAATACCGAGTTCTTGCGCTTTGTTGAGTTTGGAGCCGGCTTCTTCTCCGGCAATGACGTAATCGGTTTTTTTAGAAACGGAACCGCTGACTTTTCCACCTGCGGCTTCGATTTGCTCTTTGGCTTCGTCCCGCTTGAGCGTGGGCAGTGTACCGGTGAGCACAAAAGTTTTGCCCGCGAGAATGGCGCTCCGGGATGCTTCAGATGACACCGCGCCCTCTTGGAACGCGCCCGCCGTGATAAGCCGTGCGATTTCTTCGCGGTTGTGAGGCTCGGCAAAAAAATCCGCAATGGATTCGGCGATGCCAATCCCGATTTCGGAGATTTTTGTGAATGCTTCAAGCGCGGTTATAAGTGCTTTCTTTCTCTCGGTTTTATCGTCAACGAGTTCGGCGGCAGCCTTTGCGTCGGCGGCTTGCAAAGCAGTTTTTTGCAGGCTGTCAAGGCTACCAAAGTGGCGCGCAAGGTCTTTGGCTGTTGATTCGCCTACGTTGCGGATGCCGAGGGCAAAAATGAAGCGGGCAAGAGGCGTCTGTTTGCTTTGCTCAATAGCTTGGATGATGTTTACGGCGGATTTTTCGCCCATGCGGTCCAGCGCGGCCAACGTGGGGAGAGTGAGCGAATAGAGGTCAGCCGGCGTTTTGACATGGTGGCCCGCAATGAGTTGGTCAACCAGCTTATCGCCTAAGCCTTCGATGTCCATCGCACGGCGGCTTACATAGTGCAGGATGGCGCCCTTTGCTTGCGCGGGGCAGACTAGCCCGCCAGAACAACGGACGACAACGCCGCCTTCTTCACGCATAACATGCGAACCGCATTGCGGGCAGGTTATGGGGAGTTCAAACGGGACGGCGGTTGCGGGGCGGGCATCGGGCACGACGTTGACGACTTCGGGAATTACGTCGCCCGCCCGGCGGACGATAACGGTATCGCCCACGCGCACATCTTTTCGGCGTACTTCTTCTTCGTTATGGAGCGTGGCGTTGGAAACGGTGACGCCGCCCACAAAAACGGGGCGCAATTTGGCCACCGGGGTGAGCGCGCCGGTGCGGCCGACTTGCACGTCGATGGCGAGGACAACGGTTTGCGCTTCTTCGGCAGGGTATTTGTGCGCCACGGCCCAGCGCGGTTCCCGCGAACGGAAACCTAGCTGATTTTGGAGCGCAAGGCGGTTGACTTTGTAGACCACGCCGTCGATGTCAAAAGGGATATGGGGGCGATGTTTGCCCATGCGGTCGTGAAAATCAGCCAATTCCTGCCAGCCGCGCGCCACGGCGCGGTGTTCGCAAACGGGCAGGCCAAAGCCTGCCAGCGCATCAAGCAATGCTTGGTGCGTAGCGGGCAAATCCCAGCCTTGGACCGCGCCGATGCCGTAAGCAAAAAACCTTAAAGGGCGGCTTGCCGCAATGCGGGGGTTTAGCTGGCGGATGCTGCCCGCCGCGCCGTTACGGGGGTTGACTAAAGGTTTTTCGCCTTGTGCCCGTGCCTTTTCGTTGTAACGTGCAAGGTCATCGCGGCGCATATAGGCTTCGCCGCGTACTTCAAGCAAAGGCGGGGCAGAGCCTTTGAGCCGCAGCGGGATGTCGCGGAGCGTTTTTAGGTTTTGCGTCACGTCCTCGCCTGTGACCCCGTCGCCACGGGTTGCGCCCTGCACAAGAATGCCGTTTTCGTAACGCAGGCTCACGGCCAGCCCGTCGAATTTAAGTTCTGCCACGTATTCCACGGGCGCGTCCGCCGAATCCAGTTCTAGTTCACGGCGCACACGGGAGTCGAAATGTTCAGCCCCGCTTGCGTCGGTATTAGTTTCGGTTTGAATAGAGAGCATGGGCACGGCATGCGTGACCGGGGCGAATTGCGCAAGCGGTTTGCCGCCTACCCGCTGTGTGGGGGAGTCAGGCGTAACAAGTGCGGGGTATGCGGTTTCTAGTGCCTGTAATTCGCGGAACAGCGAGTCATATTCCGCGTCAGAAATGGTGGGCGCGTCGAGTTCGTAATAGGCGCGGTTGTGGCGTTCAAGTTCTTGGCGCAGCCCCTCCGCTCGTTCGCGCGCGCTATCAGCGGCATTCATGCGCTGAACAGTCTCCGCGCCAGCGACCCCCCGGGCGGAATGCCTTCTTCGCTCATGCGGACTTGATAATGGCGGATACGTGACCGGATGGTGTCGATTGATTCTTGGCCAAAGGGCTTTAAGTCATCATCCACCACAGTGCCGCCTAGTGTTTTAGCCACGCTGGAAGCAAAACGCATCATGCCGTCAAATTCGCGGGCCGCATCCGTGAGACGCGGGACATCCAGCACCAGACTGATGTGCCGGGTTTGCAGTTCCGGCATTAAATCGCGGTCAAAGGGCGACGGCTCGCCGTTTGCCAGAATGTATAAGGTCCGGCTATCCGCCGCGCGGGCATGGAAAGTGCCGTCTTTTTCTAGCCGGATGCCTTCAGCCTCCGCCAGCGTAGCAATCCGGGTTGCTGGCATGGGTTGCTGTGAAACAACGTTGATGGCCACTTGGACATCCACCTCGGCGCAGAAACGGTCAAGCGCCTTCGCGTTGTTCAGGATTTCAGCGCGTGAAGGGATACCGGAAGGAATCGCCCGGAATTTGTCCGCAAGGCGCTGGACGCCACGGGTATAGCGCAGAAAATCGCTTTCGTTAATCGCGCCTTCGCGGTCGACCAATTGCAGTGCCGCCAGAAACCAGTGATGTTCCCCAACGGTATTGCCATCAACGCGCCGCCATTGGTTTTCGTGGTCATCAAACGCAAACCAGCGCAAAGGGCGCGGGATATTGTCGAAAACCTCCGTTTGCGCCGCCCAAAAGCGCGGGACTTCGATGGGTTCCACGGCTTCGATGCGGATACAGCAGTCCAGCCGAGGGTCCAGCTTATCCGGCAAATTAGGACGCTGCCTAGGCAACGGGCTAAAAGCCGCAGGGTTGCTGTTTCTTTTAGGTTCATGCGGGCGGGCGAGAGGCGGGTTTTCTTGGGCCTCCCCGCCCCTTTCGCCCTCGTCAGGCGGCATCTTTTTCAAGATAAACGGCTCGTGCGCGGCAGAAGGCGGCTCGCTATCCACCTGCTCAAATAACGGGTCGCGCCGGTTGTCGGGAAACGCACGTCCGGCGCGCCGGCGGTGCCTGCTTTCCTGCCATTTGTTGAACGCGATGATGCCCACAATGGCCGCAATCCCCACCCCAAGCACCGCAATTTGCAATGTATCCATAATTTGCCTGCTCTCATCCATTACGCCGCCGCAGCTGCTGCGGCGGGTTCAGCCATACGTATTGCTGCTTCAATGTCGACTTCCACGACTCTCGATACGCCTTGTTCCTGCATGGTAATCCCCACTAACTGCTGTGCGGCCTCCATCGTGATTTTATTATGGCTGATGAAAATAAACTGCGTCTGCGAGGACATGTGTTTCACCATATCTGCATAACGCCCGGTATTCGCATCGTCTAACGGCGCGTCGACTTCGTCAAGCATACAGAAGGGGGCCGGGTTAAGCTGGAACATGGCAAAGACTAGCGCAATCGCGGTCAGCGCCTTTTCGCCGCCAGACAATAAATGGATTGAAGCGTTTTTCTTGCCGGGAGGCTGCGCCACAATCTGGATGCCCGCATCCAGAATTTCTTCCCCCGTCAGCACCAGCGCCGCCCGCCCGCCGCCAAAGAGTTGGGGGAAGAGCCTGCCAAAATGCGAATCGACTTTGTTATAAGTATCTTGCAATTGTTCGCGGGTTTCGCGGTCAATCCGGCGGATGGCGCTCTCTAGCGTTTCGATAGCGGCAAGCAAATCATCGTTCTGCGCGTCCAGATAAGATTTTCGTTCGCTGGCTTGATGCAGTTCTTCCACGGCCGCCAGATTAACTGCCCCCAAAGCGGCGATTTCGCGCCCAAGCCGCCCGACTTCGCGTTGAAGGGAATTTTCACCCGGCGCATCCGCCAGCAACGGAATCAGCGTGGATTCATTGGCTTGGGTTTCAACCAGTCTTTCATTGAATTGCGCGGCCGCCAATTCCGCCGCCTGCGCTTCTAGCCGCAAATCGGCTACCCGCGTGCGCAGAGGCCCCGCGTTATGTTCGATGCGAAGGCGCGTTTCTTCAAGCTCGCGCAATGTGGCCACGGCCTGTTCAAGCGTATCGCGGCGGGCGGAAAGCGCCGCCTCGCGGCTGCCGCGTGTGTCAAGCGCCGTCTGTAGCGCCTCCCGGCAACGGCGACTATCGGCGGCTTCCCGCTCCGCTTCGCGGTCTTTGCGCTCATTGGCGATTTTTTCGAGCTGTTCTGCGGCCAATGCCAGATTGCGGATGTTGTCGTCCAGTTTTCCTGCGCACTCACGTTCCGAAAAACTGGCTTCTTGGCATTCCCGTTCAAGCGACTGCGCCATCGTGCGCAGTTCGCGCAAGGCGCTTTCCCGCCCACGCATCGCGTCAAGCGCGGCATCCAGCCGGTTGCGCTGGAGCGCGGCCATTTCAGCGGCGCGCTCGGCTTCGCGCTCGGCATGGGCGTGGCGCTCGCGTTCGCCCTCTTCCTGACGCAGTAACGCTGACAAATCGCCTTCAATCCGCGTGCGATGGGACAAAGCGCGGTCTGCCGCCTGAACGAGCTTGAGCACCTCAACTTCCCCGGCATGGCGCTCGCCCTGCGCCGTTTGTACGTCGTGGCGTAAAGCGTCGATGCGGGACTGCGCGGCGGCGGCGGCGGATTCCGCCTCGTGCCGTTTTTCTTGCGCGGCGCTCGCTTCTTCCTCGAGCGACTTCAGCCTCCCGGCCATCAAATCGATTTCACGCTGCCGTTCAATTAGCCCGCCCGTGCGGCTATCCGGTACGCAATGCGCCAGCATGTCGCGCCCAAGCACTTGGCCGCGTGGGCTAACGAGGCACACCCCCGGAGGCAGTTCAGCGCGGCGGCTCATCCAGACTTCAAGCCGTTCCACCGCAAACCAGCCCCGCAGCCAACTGGCGAACAAGTTATCGAGCGCGGCATCCCCCGTAATAACAAAGTTGCTTAAAGGCGTTGCGCCGTCTGGCACGGGCAAATCATCAAGGGGCGCGGCATCCGCAAAACCGAGCGCCAGCGCGTCTGGCGGGGGGGCGTCTAACAGGTCGGCCGGCAGATTGCCTTGTGCCAGCCGTGCCGCAAGGCGCTCGCGCAGTACCGACTCGACAGCCGTCTCCCAACCCGGCTCAACTTTCAGCAAACGCCACAGCGGCGGCAAATCGCCGTGGCCGCGATGCGTTAGCCACTCGTCCAACTCGCCTTGCGCGGCCATTTTGGTTTGAACCTGCGCCAGCGCGTCACGCCGCGCCCGCAATTCGGTAAGACGGTGCTGTACCGCGTTCTCACACGCCATCGCCTCCCGGAGCGTTTCCCGGAGCGCGGGCTGTGAGGCTTGGGCCTGTGCCAGCTCTTGCTGGAGCATTTCGCAACGTTCGCGCAACGTCTCAAGCCACGTCTGCCTCTCAACAACATGTGCCGGGTCAGGGCCGTCGATGGCGCCGTGCTCATCATTGAGCTTTGACCTCTGCCGGGAAAGCGCCTCCAGCGCCCGGCCCGCATGGGCACAGTGCGCCTCTTCCACCCGCGCTTGCTGTTCAGCGGCCGCCAGTTCGCGCCGGATGGACGCCACGGTGGCTTCGGCGCTCTGGTACGCCTGTTCCAGTTCGGGCTGGCGGTCCGAGATTTCCTGATGCCGCGCATCCGCCTGTTCAGCCCGCAGGGCGGCGTTTTCGGCGAGTTCCTCCCACCGTGCGCGCTCGGCTTCCAGCGTTTCTTGGCGGCCGCGCCAATGCCCGCTGTCAGCATCTAATTGGACGAGCCGGGTTTCGAGCCGTTGCCGGGTTTCGTCCAGATGCTGCAATTCGGTTTCGAGCCGGGAAACTTCCGACCCCGCCGCGTAAAAATCGCCCTGCGCAAGATTCACGGCTTCGGAAGCGGCCAGATGAGCGGCCCGTGCCTTTTCCAGCACATTTTCCAATTCCTGCAAACGGGCGTTATCGGCATCAATCTGCGCCGTGCTGCCGTGCAGTTCTGCCGTCGCCCGCGCAAGGGTTGCATGAGCCTCGTTGCGCTTGATAAGCCACAGCAACTGTTGGCGCACGCGCAAAGCAGATTCAATGGCCTGATAACGTTCAGCCGCCGCCGCCTGCCCTTCAAGGCGGCTAATCCTGTCACCGAGTTCAAGGCGAATATCATCAAGCCGGGCCAAATTGTCACGCGCATCGGACAGCCGCCCTTCGGTCTCACGCCGCCGCTCCCGGTAGTGGGTAACGCCGGCCGCCTCCTCAAGAAACCCCCGGATTTCTTCCGGCTTGGCCTCGATGATGCGCGAAATCATGCCCTGTTCAATAATCGCGTAAGCACGCGGCCCCAATCCCGTACCGAGGAACAAATCCACCACATCACGGCGGCGCACACGGTCGTTATTGATGAAATAGGTCGACTCGCCGTTGCGCTCCAGCACCCGGCGCACGGAGATTTCCGCATAACTCGCCCACTGCCCAGACGCACGGCCATCAGCGTTATCAAAAATAAGTTCCACGCTGGCCCGCGACACCGGCTTGCGGTTTGTGGTCCCGTTAAAAATAACGTCCTGCATGGACTCGCCGCGCAACGCCGCCGCCCGTGTCTCCCCCAGCACCCAGCGCACCGCATCAATAATGTTCGACTTCCCGCAACCATTGGGTCCCACCACCCCGACCAGATTGCCGGGAGTCAGCACCGTAGTCGGTTCAACGAAAGTCTTAAAACCAGCAAGTTTTAGCTTAGATAAGCGCAAGGTCGGACGAAGAAAGGTTGAGGCGG
>JAIRPB010000025.1 GCA_031257305.1 Azoarcus sp. | reverse complement strand
CCTTGAGTTGCTGCGCCCGCTGCGGGTGTTGCCTACAAAACGCATTACCGGAGAAGGGCTTTGGAATGGGCAGCGCGTTCTGGCGAAACTCTTTGTTGCCTCGGGTAGCGCCAGACATTGGCAACGCGAACTGGCGGGCGTTCGCGCCTTGGCGGCGGCGTCCATCCCAAGCCCTGCGGTACTGGCTTCTGGAACATTCGCTGGGGGCGGGCGTTATCTGCTAACTGCTTTTTTGCCTGATGCCAAAAGCCTCGCCGATACGCTGCCTTCCCATTTCGACACGGCCCGCCCGTTACTGGAAGCGGCCTGTGAGCGTATCGGCCAATTGCACACCAACGGCCTTGTCCACGACGACCCGCATCCCGGCAATTTCCTTATCAGTTCGGGCATGTTGCTGCTCATCGATGGGGCGGCGGTGCAATCACGCACATCGCCATTACCAAAGCGTGAAGCCCAAGATAACCTCTCCAAGTTCTTTGCCCAGCTCCCGCCCGATACCCCGCTTGAACCTTTGATTGCCGCCTATCGCGCCGCCAACCCGCGCTACGCGATGGAACCTGCTGGCCTGTTTGCCCTTATCGCCGCCCACCGCCATTTCAGGCTCGATGATTACTTGCGCAAAACAGTACGTCCCTGCACTTTGTTCGACGTGCGCCAGAATTTGCGGCGTTTTACCGCTGTGGCACGGGAAGATGCCGCTTGGCTCGCGCCCTTGCTGGACGACCCTGACGCCGCGATGGCGTCAGGCGTTTTGCTCAAACGCGGCAATACGGCCACGGTGGCCCGCGTGAGCTTTGCCGGCAGGTCGCTGGTGATTAAACGCTATAACATCAAAAATCTGGCGCACGCCCTCTCCAGAGCATGGCGTCCCAGCCGGGCATGGCACGCATGGCGCGAAGGGCATCGGCTGTGCTTTCTTGGCATCAACACTCCCAAACCCCGCGCGCTTATCGAAGAACGCCTTGGTTTGCTGCGCCGCCGCGCTTGGCTCATTGCCGATGAATGTAGCGCCCCTAATTTAGCCGAAGCCTTTGCGCCTTACGCCGACGCCTCCGCGCCCCCGCCTCTTGAGGCCGCATCGTTACTGCATTTAATCCAGTTGCTTTATGTCTGGCGCATCAGCCACGGCGATTTCAAAGCCACAAACATCCTTCTGGGCGCAGACAAAGCGACTGTGATTGACCTTGATGCGATGACCCAACATGCCAATCCCGCCGCGCACACACGGGCTTGGAGAAAAGACCGTGCGCGGCTACTCGCCAACTGGCCCGCAGAAAGCGGACTGTCCCGCTGGCTGGATTCGTATCTGCCAAAAGCATAAGACGATGCCAATTAGTACACAATAAGTGCCCACTTCATGAGTACCTTTTTTTTGTGCGTGTTTTACGACACAGACGGTCTGTTTCGCATCAAATACAATGAAAACAATGTTGTAGTAACAGACAGAACCGTTATCATGTACATCGTTAACAGTGCTTTTTGAGTCGTTGTTAACGTGTTTTTTTGACGATAAAAAAACGAGTTTTATCATGTATCTACGTGTTGCCGCAGTCGCCATTGCCGCCCTTTTCGTCCCTAGCCTCGCTATTGCGCACGAACCCGGCGAGGCTGTTCTCCGTGTTGGCATCGCCCACGTCTCGCAGGACGCTTCCAAAGACACCCGCGCCAAAGCCAGACGCTACAGATATTCCTCCAACTTCCAAGGCATCACGCCCCGCCTAAATTTCAAGGCAACATCCGTACAGTTGCCCACTTCCCCGCTCGGGCTGAATAGTTTGACGAAGCCGCATTTTAATACCAACAACATTCCCGGTAATGTTTCCTACACTTCTTCTGCGGTCAACGCGCAATTATTTTTCTTTGACAAAGACTCCCGCTTTCAGCCCTATGTAGGGCTTGGCTTGAACTACACATACACCTCTTTTGTCGACAATCGCCAAGCCGACCCTGAACATGACTCCAACATTCTCAAACTGGATGATTCTTTGGGAATGTCCGCCCAAGTAGGCGCGGATTTTTCAATCACCGAGTCATTTTTCCTAAACGCCGCCGTCTGGCGGGTTGAGTCCGTCAGCAGGGGGCTGTCTAGCCATGTGGACAACGCCGCCAGAACTCGAAACGATACCGATTTCGACTCGTGGGTGTATTTCCTAGGCTTCGGCTACCGATTCTAAAAAGCCGCTTTGCCCTTGCGGACTCCCCGCCACAGAGAGTCCCGCCGCCGCCGATAAAACCCCGTGCCTTGCGCAAACCATACATGCAGGTTTGCTATCATGCTTGCCATTCGGCTTTGCATAAAGCTGATGCGGGATTCCAAACCGCCCGATGGTGTCTAAAGAATTTTTACTAGGAGTTTGACCATGCGCACCCAAAAACTCGCGGCCATCCTTGTTGCTACGGCCATCGCCCTGCCCGGAGCCGCCTTTGCCCACGAACGCGGTTCCCTCATCGTCCGGGGCGGCGTGATGTATTACGACCTAGACTCCGACAGTTCCAAAGTGAAGCACAACGGCGCAAGCATTCCCAATTCCAAAGCCACCATTGATAGCGGCGGCCAAGTGTTCAACCTTTCCGCCACTTGGATGGTGCTCCCGCACGTTGGCCTTGAACTGCTCGCCGGGGGAGGCTATCGGCATACCCTCAAAACACAGGGCACAGGCGCTTACCTCCGCACCGGCAAACTCGCCGAAGTCTCCCAACAGCCGCTCACAGCCAGCGTACAACTTTTCTTTTTGCCCACATCGTATCGGTTTCAGCCCTATGTCGGGCTTGGCGTCAACTACACCTCTTTTTACGACGAACGTTTTACCCGCAGACAAAGAGACCTCGGCTACAGAAGGATTGAAGCGGATGACTCCGTAGGCTGGGCGGCAGAAGTTGGGGCGGACTTCGCCATCACAAAACACTGGATGGTCAATGCCGCTGTCTGGAGAGTTGACGCTGGCACCGAGGTCACAGGCAAAAACCGGCGCACAGGCGAAAAAATCAAATTCAAGCTCGACGTTGACCCTTGGATGTATTTCGTGGGCGTCGGGTATAAGTTTTAAGCGTCATTGGCAGACGGAAACGTCCCGCTCCCGGAACGAGGGGCGGGCATTGCCTACATCCTGCCGCGTTGTACGGCTCTTTTCTTTTTATAATGACCGCTGCTAACCGCTAACGGAGCCATCACTATGTCAACAGCTATGACGCTCACCGCGAAGGGGCAGTTCACTTTTAACAAGTCACTGATGGAACATCTTGGCGTTAAACCCGGCGAAAAAGTGATTATTAAAAAACAGCCAGATGGAACGCTTAAAATTGAGGCAGAAAAAAAACAAATTGACCTTTTATCGCTGGCGGGTTCTCTTAAAACGAACGTTCAGCTATCAGACGAAGCATTGCAAAGCGCGATTCAGCAATCTTATGTCCGGCGCGGAATGAGCGGAATCAAGTGAAAATTATCGTTGATACAAACATTCTTGTGCGGTTACTGGTCAGGGATGACGAAACGCAATTTCAGGCTGTCGTTAAACTTATTAGTGACGCGCAAGAAATTGTTATTCCCACCCATGTTATCTGCGAACTTATCTGGGTTTTGTCATATTCTTATAAACTGAAAACCTCTGCTATTGCAGAAAAAATAAAAGGCATCTTAAACAGCGTAAAAGTCATTATAAATAATGACGAAATCGAAGCAGGTTTGCTCATCATGGAAAAAGGCGGTGATTTTGCCGATGGCATAAATGCTTATACGGGAAGTGTCATGGCATCCGATTCCTGTGTTTTTGTGTCGTTCGACAAACAAGCGGTACGCCTATTCACCGAAGAAGGTATCCCCGCAATGGTCCCCGCATTACGGTAGAAACACAGGGTACGGGGCGTTGCGTTATTCCAAAAATTTCAACGGAACACAACTGTCTTATTGCCATAGACCAGCACACGGTCTTCAAGGTGATAGCGCAAACCGCGCGCGAGCACGGCTTTTTCGATGTCTTTGCCGTAACGCACCATGTCGCCAACCGTATCCGTGTGGTCAATGCGAATCACATCTTGCTCAATGATGGGGCCTTGGTCCAGTTCGGCCGTCACGTAATGGCATGTCGCGCCGATGAGCTTCACGCCTTTGACCCAAGCCTGATGATAAGGCCGCGCCCCCACAAAACTAGGCAAAAAACTGTGGTGGATGTTGATAATCCGTCCCGGATAGCCCTCGCACAAATCAGGCGGAAGAATCTGCATGTAACGCGCCAGCACCATCACGTCGCCGCGCGCCTCCTCAAAAATGCGCCGCATCTCTTTATAGGCTGACGCCCTGCCGTCGGCAGAAACCGGCACATGATGAAACGGGATGCCGTGCCATTCCACAAAACCCCGGAAAGTATCGTGATTGGAAATTACGCACGGGATTTCAATATCTAGTTCCCGCGATTTCCACCGCGCCAGCAAATCATATAAACAATGCTCCTGCTGGCTCACGAGAATCACCACGCGCTTCCTAACCGCCGAATCGGTTATCTTCCATTCCATTTCAAATTCTTCGGCAATCGGGGCAAAACGTTCGCGCAATTCCGACAACATAAACGGGAGAGAATCGGCGCGGATTTCGATGCGCATAAAATACTGGCCGGGGCCTCCCCCGTCGTCAATCTGTTCGGAATGAAACGCCGTTTCCAGAATCCAGCCCTGATGCGCCGAAATAAAACCCGAAACACGGGCCACAATCCCCACCCTATCCGGGCAGGAAGCAGAAAGCGTATAAAAGCGTTCGCGGTGCATAAAAGTTTTTTAGCCCACACGCGCAAAGGCGCGGTCAATCTCCATGCGGAGCGCCGGATAATCGCGTGTGACAGGAAATTGAGGAAATTCGCGTACCACATTTGCCGGCGGGCAAAAAAGAATGCCGCCGTGCGCCGCACCCAGCATCGCAGTATCGTTGTAAGAATCGCCCGCCGCCACGGCCGTGAAATTCAATTCGCGGAAACGTTTCACCGCCTCGCGTTTCTGGTCAGGCATCCGCAAGCGGTAATTCACAATCACGCCTTTATCATCAATTTCCAATCCATGACAAAAAAGCGTAGGCCACGCAAGCTGGCGCATCAGCGGATGCGCAAATTCATAAAACGTATCAGAGAGAATAACCACCTGATACGTTTCACGCAGGCTATCCAAAAACGCCCGCGCCCCGGGCAGCGGCCCCATATCGGCAATGACTTTTTGGATGTCAGGCAAACCCAATTGATGTTTTGCCAAAATGCTTAGCCGATATTTCATCAGCGTGTCGTAATCCGGCTCGTCACGTGTTGTCCGGCGCAATTCGGGAATGCCCGCACGTTCGGCAAATTCAACCCAAATTTCAGGCACCAGCACCCCTTCAAGGTCGAGACAAACAATGCGCACCAACGACTCCTTAAACCTGAAATAGGGAAAGTATGGAAAGGCGCGATTTTAACAGCGTAACCGCGTAATTCACCATGAAACGCCGGGAACATGGTGATGCCCCACGAGGGCTACGGACATTTAGCGATGGCACACGAAACCATCACGTCCCGATACCAACCTAAGCGATTCTCCAGCATCGGCGTTATCATGCGCATCTTTTCATCGCTCTGGATTAAAGGAAAAACGCATCATGATTTTCGACGTGGATAACGAAACGCGCCCCCGTGAAGAACTTCAAGCACTGCAACTGCGCCGCCTTCAAGATATGGTGGCACGCTGCTACGAAACGGTTAAGTTCTACCGTGAGGCGATGGATGAGCTGGAAGTTAAACCGCATCACATCCAAACGCTGGCCGACGTGAAGTTGCTGCCGTTTACCAAAAAAGAACAACTACGCGAAAACTATCCGTACAGCATGTTTGCCGTACCGCGTGACCAAGTCATCCGCCTACATGCTTCTTCGGGTACGTCCGGCAAGCCCGTGATTGTTGGGCATACGCAGCGGGATATTGACAATTGGGGACAAATGGCCGCGCGTTGCCTAGGCGCTGCCGGCCTGCAACCCGGAGACCGCTTGCACAACGCCTATGGTTACGGCCTTTTCACGGGCGGTTTAGGACTGCACGGCGGGGCCGAAACGCTTGGCATGACCGTTATCCCTATGTCCGGCGGGCAAACGCAAAAGCAAGTCATGCTCTTGCAGGACCTTGCCCCGGACGCCATGAGCTGTACGCCCTCTTACGCGCTCAATATCGCGGAAGAAGCTGAAAAACTCGGCGTCGATATCCGCAAACTGCCGCTACGGGTCGGGCTGTATGGCGCGGAGCCGTGGAGCGAGGAAATGCGTTATGAACTCGAATCAAGGATGGGAATTGACGCGCTGGATATTTATGGCTTAACCGAACTCATGGGGCCGGGCGTGGGCATTGAATGTCTGGCGTCCAAAAAAGGGCTACATATCTGGGAAGACCATTTCCTTGTCGAATGCGTTGACGTCGACACGGGCGAGCCGCTGCCTCCCGGAGAACGGGGCGAAATCGTCATTACTTCGCTCACCCGTGAAGCCTTCCCGATGATGCGTTTCCGCACCCGCGACATTTCCGTGCTGGACCCCGCGCCCTGCAAATGCGGCCGTACCCATATCCGCATGAACCGTATCACAGGGCGTTCAGACGACATGCTCATCATCCGTGGCGTGAATGTGTTCCCGACCCAAGTCGAAGCCATCCTCATGCGCACCGAAACGCTCTCGCCCTTCTACCAAATCGAAGTTTTCCGAGAAGGCCATCTCGATAGCCTCCGCATCAACGTCGAAGCCAGCCCGCCGCTCTACGCCAAAGGGCAGGAGTACATGGACCGTGTCTCTGCCAAAGTGCAGAAAGACATTAAAGATTTCATTGGCATTCACTGCGAGGTCAAAATCCACCCCACCGGCGCGGTTGAACGCTCGATGGGTAAAGCTGTAAGAGTGATTGACCACAGGAAAGAGAAAAAATGAGGTATGGCCCGCCTGTATTCTGATTTTCTGGCTTTTTGCAAAAAAGAATGCCAGGCCCTGCTTAGAGTCACGACCAGCGACCGCCCGTGGCAAATGCCCGTGGCGGCCGCGCTGTCAGTGGGACTGCCACTGATGGTGGGTGCTTTTTTTGGGCACATGGACTACGGCCTGATTTCGTCTTTGGGCGGGTTAGTTTTTTTATATTTGCCAGAAACACCGCTTTATCACCGCATGATATGCCTGATTACATGCGCGTTTGCCATGTCCGCGAGTTACGCGCTTGGCCTCATTAGCCATTTCCTGCCAGTCACTGTGCTGCTGTCAATCACTTTTTTATCCACTGTCACCATGATGCTTTGCCGCTTTTACCGTCTGGGGCCGCCGGGCGGGGCATTTTTCATCATGGCGGTGGCGATTGGCGCGTATTCCCCCGGCGAAGTCCCGGAAATTCCGCTTAAAACAGGATTGATGACATTAGGCTGTCTGCTGGCCGTCATCATCGCCTTCATCTACAGCCTCATCATGGTGCGCGTGCGCCCCGTCAAACCCATCCAGCCCCTCCCGCCCCCCACGTTTGATTTTGTTGTATTTGATTCAGTTGTCATTGGTACGAGTTTGGGGCTATCGCTACTCGCCGCTTGGGTTTTAGGGCTGGAAAAAGCGTACTGGATCCCGGTGAGTTGTCTGGCCATTATCCAAGATGTCAGCTTACGCACGATGTGGACAAAACAACTGCACCGCATCCTAGGAACGGGAATTGGCCTGTTCGTGGCTTGGGGCTTGCTCTCTTTGCCCTTTTCGGCTTGGAGTATCTGTTTTGTTTTAATGGCGTTGTCGTTTCTTGTGGAAACCATCGTCGTGCGGCACTACGCCTCGGCGGTTATCTTCATCACGCCCATGACCATCCTGCTGGCCGACGCCGCCACGCTGGATCCGAACTTAACGGATACGCTGGTCAAAGCGCGTTTTTACGATACGGTAATCGGGTGCTTTTTTGGCCTGCTGGGCGGGTTTTGCCTGCACAGCCCACGTTTCCGCACGGCGGTAGGCGCACGGCTCCGCAAGGTTATTCACATTCTGTTGCCCATCGGCATCCTGCCGCCGGGAAGCCCGCCAGATTCATCGGGGCAAGGGTGAGATTGGCTTTGTTGCGCTAACGCATAAACAGACGGCGCAGATATTGAAAGTTCGCCAGAATGTGTAGAATGTCACTCTTGATGCTCATTTATCACCTGAATGTTGGGCACTTTTTATTTTGGAGAACACTTATGTCACGCTTTTACCCCGTTGCCGCGTTCGCTGCAGCATTTTTTGTATCGACTAGCGCCTTCGCCGGGGCAATAGTCGATGTTCCAAACCAACAGAGGTTCTTCGAGTTCCTGTCGGGTGGTAGAGGCCCAGATTTTGAAATCAATTTTGGGCGTAACGTCACCAGTACTTTCTACATTTCACCGAATGGTTTAATCCACTTTGCAACTGAGGAATGGGCGGCTGATGATTTTTATTCGTCAAATCCATCATTAGAGCTTCTTGCCCCCTACGTGCAGGAACGGCAAAGCGTCATCATCGCGCCGTTTTTTGCCGATACTAACCGTATCAATGTCCTCGTCACCACCGGAAGTACCACCTTTAACGGGCACGATGCCTTTGCCGTTAACTGGTTTGACGCTCCTCCGGGAACCGCTGAGTACGATGACATGGGCAACACTGAAAACACTCTGCGCAACACCTTCCAGTTGTTGTTGGTCGACCAAGGCAACGGCAATATCGACATCGTTTTTAACTACGGCTCCATTGAATGGGACAACGCCAGTTCCGGCTCGCCTTTTGGGGCGAACTCCTTCATTGGCTACAGCACGGGCGACGGCGTCCTGCATGGCTGGGCCACGGATAGCTGGGAGGGCGGCACAAGCATTGACAGCCAACAGCTCGCATCCAATAGCCTGAATGCCAACGCACAACCCAGCCCTAACTTTTTTAGGTCCCTAACAGGCCAAAGCACCGAGGTTCCCGGCCGCTACGTTTTTGAAGTGCGCGACGGCATTGTGACAAACGGACTCCCGATGGTTCCCGTTCCCGAACCCGAAACTTGGGCGATGCTACTGGCCGGTTTGGGCGTGGTTGGGTTTATGGCAAAGCGGCGCGCCAAAGATACTGTTTAAGCCCGCTTCGATGACATCACCAACAAAACCGCCTCCGGGCGGTTTTTGTTTTGCGGCTCGGAGCGCGGGACATGTTTTTGTAAATACTGCCGCCGCCGTCAAGCCATCACAGAACGTCCGTCATTGCGAGCGTAGCGAAGCAATCCAGAACTTCGTCCAGCGGACAGTCTGGATTGCTTCGCTTTTCGTGCAAAGGTAGGGCGCAAACTTGTAGGCGCCCCGCAACTAAGACAGCGCCTCAACTTGCTCCGAGAGCGCCATCCAGCGCAATTCGGCTTCTTCTATCCAGTTTTGCAGGACGGCTTGCCGTTTGAAGAGTTCCTGCAATTGT
>JAIRPB010000020.1 GCA_031257305.1 Azoarcus sp. | reverse complement strand
GGACGCCCGCCACGCGGCGGGCGCCCGCACTTATCGGTTGTCCTCGTTCTTAAAGAGCCGCGCCACGCGGCGCGAAAGAGGGCGCATTCTACAGACCGCCCGGGCGTTGTCAACCCCCCATCGATACATTTAGTTCCTAGTGGTTTCCAACATATATTGGATATACAATAAATCTATCGTATCTGAAAACGGGCGAAGATGCCCTCATTTTCCAACAGAAACTCAGCGTTAAGCGTCAATGCCAAGAATCAAAACAGGAATATCTATATTTGAAGTTCCGCGTTTTGTTAAATCCCATGCAAATTGTTCAAAGTAAGAAACTCCTGTACTCATTTCATCTGCAAAGTTTTTTACAGGAACAATTTCAATGCCGGTATCGATTAGCCCAAAATTACTGAATATAGTCATATTTGCACATACATTATAAACCATAAAAGCATATTTACCAAACTGAACTTCCACCCCAAGTTTCACACCTGATTTCAAAAAATCCATGTCACGAAATGGTTTCACAGATGAAGGTTTAGCAGAAACATATCCATCTAATAATTTTCCATGAGTATAGTCACATTCAATTTTGTGATTTTTCCAACCTTTTGGATTAAGTAGGCTCTTAAATTCCTTGTTTAGTTCAGAGGGCGAGTACAATAGACGTCCCGGCATTGTCTTCTCTTCACTGACTTTGAGTTTTAGTTTGTGCGCGTCAATTGCATTGATAACTTGTTCAATTTCGCAGTATTCGTTAAAATACCGACTAAAAACTTCTTGCTCTCCACCATTAAAATCATATCGTGCAACAATTTTCATAATAAGGTTCCCTTATTTTGTAGTAACCATTGTGCAGGAATTTGCGCTACTTTTTCTCTGCCTGAAGGTTGATGAATCGGTTTTCCAATCGGGCGTATTTTCAACAACCCGCTCTGAAATTGATTGATTCGTTCTTCCGCCAACGCGCTAAAAATAGTATCCCGTTCAATCATCATCCCGCGCCGATTTTGTTTTATTGCTGCGATAACACTGCTGCCTACTCCGCCAAATGGGTCTAAAACCCAATCTCCTTCATTCGTAAGCGCCAATACGCATCGTTCAATCAATTCGACTGGAAATTGACAGGGATGAGCTGTTTTTTCGGGATGGTTTGATTTGACATTGGGGATTTCAATCATCCCATTTTCCCATTCCTGACATAAAATTTTCCAATAATCAGAAGGATTTTTTCCTAGAGGGTTGCCGCTGGGCTGGCCTGCTTTAGAACCTTTGTAATGAAGTTTTCCCGGATATTTGGAAGGGACACGAACGGCGTCCAAATTAAAGGTATAAATATCACTTTTTGTAAACCATAATAAAACTTCATAGCGCCCTGAAAATCTTTTGCTGGCATGTAAGCCATGATCGAAATGCCAGACAATGCGATTGCGCAACCGCATTCCCAATTCTTTGAAAATAGGATAAAAATAAATATCTAGCGGAAATACCTCGCCAGAGTCTATATAATTTCCAACTTGCCAGACGATACTGCCGTCGTGAGCCGTTACGCGAAACATTTCTTGGATAATTGTTTTTTGCCAGTCAAGATATTTCTCAAGGCAAACTTGTTTTTCGTATGCTTTGCCGAGATTGTATGGTGGGGAAGATACAATAAGTTTGAAACTTTCATCAGGTAATTTTTTTAATTCCTCCAGAGCATCTCCTTGGCAGAGCACAAGATGTTCTGTGGCTCTAAATTCGTGGCTGACCGGAAAATATTCTTGCAACACATGAGCCTCCCTTTAGGCTAAGGTTTTTTTAGCTATTTCTAGGACATGTCCTACGGTCAGCCCGTAGTGCTCAAACAATTTCCCTGCCGGGGCTGATGCGCCGAAGCTGTCGATACTGATGACTTGGCCGTGTAGCCCCACGTATTTTCGCCAGAAATCGCCGTGCGCGGCTTCGATGGCAATGCGGGGGATGTGCTGTCCGAGCACACTGATTTGGTATTCGCGGCTCTGGCGGTCAAAAACGTTGGTGGAAGGCATGGAGACAACGCGGGTAGGAATGCCCGCTTGTTCTAGCGCGGCTTTGGCGTCAAGCGCCAGTTTGACTTCGGAACCCGTGGCAATCAGCACCATGCGCGGCGTTTCGGCGTCTGCGAGGATATAGCCGCCTTTTTTGATGTGTTCTGCTTTAATGTGCCCCGTGATAGTGGGCAAGTTTTGGCGGGATAGGGCGAGGAGCGTAGGACCTGTGGTACGTTCGATGCCCGCCGCCCAAGCAACCGCTGTCTCAACGGCATCGCACGGACGCCAAACGTCAAGGTTTGGAATGAGACGCAGACTGGGGATGTGTTCGATAGGCTGGTGTGTGGGGCCGTCCTCGCCTAGGCCAATGGAATCATGGGTGTAGACCATAATTTGCCGCTGGCGCATGAGCGCGGCCATTCTGATGGCATTTCTGGCATAGTCCGAGAAAACAAGGAATGTAGCGGTATAGGGAATGAGGCCGCCGTGTAGCGCCAGACCGTTGGCGATGGCGGTCATGCCGAACTCGCGCACGCCGTAGTAACAATAGTTGCCGCCGTCAGAGGCCGTCACGCCCCGGCTACCTTTGACGAAAGTGAGATTGGAAGAGGCAAGGTCGGCAGAGCCGCCAAAAAGCTCCGGCAGATGGGGTAGCAGCGCGCCGATAACGTTTTGGCTGGCTTTGCGGGTGGCAATGTTTTCGGCTTTTTCCTGACAAGTTGCGATAAAGCAATCAACGGTCCGCGGCCAGTCGGCGGGGAGTTTTTGGTGAATCACGCGGCGTTCAAATTCGGCGGCAAGCTCAGGATAAGCGGCACGGTAGAGATTAAACCGACGCTGCCAGTCAGCTTCTTTTTCCGCTCCCTGTTTGCGGGCATCCCAAGCGGCGTAGACCTCCGCTGGAATTTCAAACGGCGGGTGCGGCCATCCGATTGTTTTTCGGGTTGCGGCGATTTCGTCCGTGCCTAGCGGCGAGCCGTGGCAATCGTGACTGCCCGCTTTGTTGGGCGAACCCATGCCAATGACGGTTTTGCAACAAATGAGCGTGGGTTTCCGCGTTTCGGCCCGCGCCGCAACGAGAGCCGCTTCAATGGCTTGCGCGTCGTGGCCGGGAACATTGGGGATGACTTGCCAGCCATAGGATTCAAACCGTTTTGGCGTGTCGTCGGAAAACCAGCCTTCAACATGGCCATCAATAGAGATGCCGTTGTCGTCGTAGAAAGCGATGAGCTTACCGAGTCCCAACGTCCCCGCAAGGGAACATGCCTCGTGGGAGATGCCCTCCATCATGCAGCCATCACCAAGAAAAACATAAGTGAAATGGTCGACGACGGCGTGACCGGGGCGGTTAAATTCAGCGGCAAGCACTTTTTCCGCAAGCGCGAAACCGACGGCGTTGGCAATGCCTTGCCCAAGCGGGCCGGTTGTCGTTTCCACGCCCGGCGCGTGGCCCACTTCAGGATGTCCGGCGGTTTTGGCGCCCCACTGGCGGAAGTTTTTAATCTCTTCAATAGAAAGGTCGTAACCCGTAAGGTGCAGCAGGGCATAAATGAGCATGGAACCATGCCCGTTAGAGAGCACAAAACGGTCACGATCCGGCCATGCGGGGTTAGCGGGATTGTGTTTTAGATACCGCCGCCAAAGGACTTCGGCGATTTCCGCCATACCGAGCGGCGCACCGGGATGCCCAGAATTGGCTTTTTGGATAGCATCAATGGCGAGGGCGCGGAGCGCGCCAGTCAGCGGGCTAAAAGTAGGGGCAGAAACGTTTTTCGGCATGGCGGAGTTTGAAAACTAGGGACAGAGGAAAAGCGTGGATTATCGCCGAAAGGCGGACCGCCGCGAATACCTGTGTACTGTGAATCCGCCTAGCGCAGTTTTCGTTGCCGCTAAGAGTGCGACTGCAACCAAGTACGCCACTCGGCAAACAGTAATGGATTGCCGGCGGCAATGACGCTGCGCTTGACCGCCGGTCCCGCGAGTTGCGCCGTGCCGCCGTCCATCGGGCAGGCCAGGCCGCCGGCTTCAGCCAAGATGAGCTGTCCTGCGGCGTAGTCCCACAACATTTGCCCGACGTGCATGTAAACATCAAAGCGGCCGGCGGCAAGAAAGCACCATTCCAGCGCACTCGAACCAAAATGCCGCTGGGACATGTAAGGCGGACGGGCCACCAGTTCGTCACCCAGATGCGGGCTAACCCGTTTTAGGTCAAACCCCGCAACCGCGTCGCGTAACCGCCGGGTAGTCCGCCGCAGGGGCAACGGCTCGTTATTAAGGTAGGCGCCCGCGCCTTTGGCGGCTAAAAAGCATTCGCCGCTAATCGGGTTGTAGACCAAGCCAAGGCGCGGTTCGTAGTCGACGAGCCATGCGATTGATACCGAGAAAAACGGGATGCCGTTGATGAAATTAGTTGTGCCGTCAATGGGGTCGATACACCACAGCCCGCCGCGCCCTGCCCCCCACAAACGGGCTTGTGACTCTTCGCTCATCTCCTCGCCTAGCACCGCGCCAAACAAAAGGGTAGGCAGCACTTCGACAAGCCGCTTCTGGGTAGCAAGGTCCGCCTCGGTAAAAAGCGAGCCGTCTGCCTTGCGCCCACGCGACACCTTAAGATAGCGTGGCAAGATTTCCGTGGACGCGATTTCGCGCACAAGGGATTCGAGCACCCGGCCTTTGGCAAGCAATACATCAGGCGCGGACAGTAGCGGGTTGGCCGAGTGCGTGAGGTCGGAGATTGGAAGGGATAAGGGCATAGCCGCGATTCTACGATGATTCCTCGTTTTTATATTCCCGAAGTTTTGCCGCATACGGACGAAGTTTTGCTTCCTCCTGGTGCTGCGCACCATGCCCTAAAAGTTTTGCGCCTAGGTTTGGGCGATTCTGTGGTGCTGTTTGACGGCAGCGGGGGCGAACGCTCTGCACGGCTCGACATCCATGGGAAAAACGCTGTCGCGGTAGGAGGCCAATGGCAGGATGTGAATCGGGAATCGCCGCTCGAAACCGTTCTGGTACAGGCTTTGGCGGGTAGCGACAAAATGGACTGGGCTATCCAGAAGGCTGTTGAGCTTGGCGTATCGGGCATCATTCCTGTTCAGGCCGCACGGTCGGTTTTACGGCTCTCCGATGAACGCGCCCACAAAAAACGCGCACATTGGCAGCAGATTGTCATCTCTGCCTGCGAACAGTGCGGACGTAACCGGCTGCCTTTCGTCGCCCCCGTGCAAACTCTCGGGGCTTACCTTGAGCAACCCACGCAAGCGACAAGGCTAATTCTCGCGCCCGGCGGCGAACGTATTCAGGAAGTTCAGCCCCTTGCGCCCATTCATCTTCTTGTCGGGCCAGAAGGCGGCTGGAGCGAGGAAGAAGAGGCTCTCTGCCAGAGGGCGGGAATCCGGGCCGTAGGACTCGGCCCGCGCATTCTGCGCACAGAAACCGCTGGACTAGCGGTACTAGCCGCTTTGCAGACCATTTGTGGGGATTTTTGAGACAATCGCCTATAGCCCGGCGATATCCCATAATATGATTTACAAATACTCAATATGCTTATCCCGCTACGCCTTAGCACAAACACAACCAGAACATTAGAATATTTTCTAGGTTTGCCGATATGTAATATTTCAGAGTATATATCGTTCTTATATTCTATAATCATCACTTCTAAAACAGCCCGTATTTTTATGGAAATATGCCCTATTTACACGGATTTGTTCATAGAAAATATTACATGATTAAAAACAAAAGAAATAAAATTGCTGTAATGGAATGTTTATTTGCTAATAATCCTAAGTATATAACTATACGAATAAGGCCAAATCAAACAAACGAAATAGGGATTTCCTAGATTTCACAATCTATGGCTGTGGAATCTGCCGCAGGCAGTAGGATGTTGCCCTGATGTTCCGCCCTGCGGTTACTTCCTATTTATTTTTTAGCTTTTATTTCTTAACATGAATCAAAGTTATCTATTCTCAACGACTTGTATAGTGGCGTCGTTAAGAATACCTAGAAAAGGAAAGACATTTGTGGATACGGGTCGCCGTTCTTTTTTTCGTCGTCAGCGTCCTGTAGCCCCGTACCGTCCTCCTTGGGCAGTAGAAGAATCGCTCTTTACGCGCTATTGCACACGGTGCGGCGCTTGCGTGGAAATATGTCCTACCAAACTGCTCACACGGGGCACCGGCGGCTTTCCAGAAGCTAACTTCCATCAGGGCTACTGTACGTTCTGTGCGCATTGTGCCAACGCCTGCGCGGAAAACGCCCGCCCGCCCGCCCTAGCCTTTTCGCCGGCTCTCCGCCCTTGGCCGCTTCGTGCGTCCATTAGTACAAACTGTCTGCCTCTTCAAGGGGTTATGTGCCGCGCCTGTGAAGAACATTGTGAAGAGGAAGCGATTCGTTTTATTCCGCGTCGTGGAATTCACACACAACCCGACATCAAAGATTCTGTGTGCACCGGATGCGGCAAATGTGTGGCATCCTGCCCTGCAAGAGCCATCTCACTGCAAGCTATCCTGCCATTATCCGCTCCCGACGCGCATCCTCATACGGAAAAAACGCACATATGAAAATTGTTAGCCTAGTGCTCAAATTCCTACCTAACCACGCCGAAGCCATAAAGCCTTTGGTTGCAGCAGTGCCCGGGGCCAGCGTAGCGGTCGATAGCGGCGATGGACGGATGATTGTCGTTCTAGAAGATGGCCCAGATTACGCAGTTTCCGATTCCATCCTGCAAATCCACCAGATTCCGCAGGTAATGTCCACCACCCTTTCCTACGAATATTCGGACGAAGTACAAGCTCTCGAGGAGAACTAACATGACCAACCGCCGTGATTTTCTTAAAACCCAAGCTGTCGCCGCCGCCGCTACTGCCGCGGGGATGTCGCTCCCGTCTGGAGCGGCGCTCGCCGCCCCTGCTGAAGACACTGAAATTCGATGGGACAAAATCCCCTGTCGGTTCTGCGGCACAGGCTGTTCCGTACTCGCCGGCGTACAAAACGGCAGAATGGTAGCCACGCAGGGCGACCCTGACTCTCCCGTCAACCGGGGGCTAAACTGCATCAAGGGCTACTTCCTGTCCAAAATCATGTACGGCAAAGACAGGCTCACACAGCCCCTGCTACGCAAAAAAGACGGTAAGTACGACAAGAACGGCACGTTTACGCCCGTCTCGTGGAACGAAGCGTTTGACATCATGGCTGAAAAATGGAAAGCCGCCCTGAAGTCAGAAAAAGGGCCGAAATCCATCGCCATGTTCGGTTCAGGCCAATGGACAATCTGGGAAGGCTACGCGGCCGTCAAACTGTGGAAGGCAGGCTTCCGCTCCAACAATATCGACCCAAACGCCCGTCACTGTATGGCCTCCGCCGTGGTGGGTTTCATGCGCACTTTCGGCATCGACGAGCCGATGGGCTGCTACGACGACATCGAAAATTCCGATGCCTTCGTGCTGTGGGGTTCCAATATGGCGGAAATGCACCCGGTGCTGTGGTCACGTGTCACTGACCGCCGCCTGACCCATGACAAATGCGAAATCCATGTGCTGTCGACTTTTGAGCATCGCTCTTACGACCTCGCCGACAACGCGATGACTTTTGTCCCGCAAACCGACTTGGCCATCCTGAACTACATCGCCAACTACATCATCCAGACAGGCAAGGTCAATAAAGACTTCATCGGGAAGCATGTCAACTTCAAGAAAGGCGTCACCGACATTGGTTACGGGTTACGCCCCAAACATCCGCTTGAAGCCAACGCCACCATGAACGGCTATCCGGGCGAAGACGGCAAGCCCAAGGGCGACACGGGCAAGTCCGACCCCATTACGTTTGAGGAATTCGCCCAATTCGTTTCTGAATACACGCTAGAGAAAACCGTTGAACTCTCCGGCGTACCCGCTGACAAACTCAAACGCCTGGCCGAACTGTATGCCGACCCCAAAAAGAAAGTCGTCTCCTTCTGGACGATGGGGGTCAACCAGCACACACGCGGCACATGGGTGAACAACCTGCTCTACAACATCCACCTGCTCACGGGCAAAATTTCTCAGCCTGGTTGCGGGCCTTTCTCGCTCACCGGCCAGCCGTCCGCTTGCGGCACGGCACGCGAAGTGGGCACGTTTGCGCACCGTCTGCCCGCCGACATGGTCGTCGGCAACCCCGCGCACCGGGAACTGACCGAAAGAAACTGGAAACTGCCCGCCGGCACCATTCCCGATTGGGTGGGGTTCCACGCCGTGGCGCAAAGCCGCCAGCTGAAAGACGGCAATATCCAGTGCTACTGGACATCCACCACCAACAATATGCAGGCCGGCCCGAATATCAACGATGAAATCTATCCCGGCTGGCGCAATCCCAAGGCATTCGTGGTGGTCTCAGACGCTTATCCCACGATGTCCGCGATGGCGGCTGACTTAATCCTTCCCACCGCCATGTGGGCAGAAAAAGAAGGCGCTTACGGCAACGCTGAACGGCGCACACAGTTCTGGCGGCAACAGGTCAAGGCTCCGGGCGAGGCTCGTTCCGACCTTTGGCAATACATGGAGTTCTCCAAACGCTTCAAGACTGAAGATGTTTGGCCCGCTGAATTGCTGGAAAAGAACCCTAGCTACAAGGGCAAGACTCTGTATGACGTTCTTTTCGCCAACGGCGCGGTCAACAAATTCCCCAAGGCCGACACGGCTACTGTCAATGCGCACGCCATCAAAAACTACACCAACGACGAGTCCGAGTATTTCGGCTACTACGTGCAAAAAGGCTTGTTCGAGGAATATGCCGAGTTTGGCCGGGGGCATGCCCACGACCTGACTAACTTCGACACCTACCACAAAGCGCGGGGCTTACGCTGGCCTGTCGTCAACGGCAAAGAAACCCTGTGGCGTTTCACCGAAAAGTACGATACCTACGTCCCGAAAGGCGAGGGCTTCCGTTTCTACGGGCAAAAAGATGGCAAAGCGAATATCTTCGCCCTGCCCTATCAAAAGCCCGCTGAAATACCGGATAAGGAATACGACCTCTGGCTATGCACGGGCCGCGTACTGGAACATTGGCACACCGGCTCAATGACCCGCCGCGTCCCCGAACTGCACCGCGCCGTGCCCGAAGCCGTTGTCTACATGCACCCGGACGACGCGGCGGCACGCAAACTGCAACGGGGTTCTAAGGTCAAAGTCATTTCCCGCCGTGGCGAAGTCACCCTGCAAGTCGATACCAAAGGCCGCAACAAACCGCCAAAAGGGTTGGTATTTATTCCCTTCTTCGACGAAAGCAAGCTCATCAACAAGCTCACGCTGGACGCCACTTGCCCGCTTTCCAAAGAAACGGACTTCAAAAAGTGCGCCGTCAAAATCGTACCGGCCTAAGTGTCTTTGCTTTTAACCAAAGTGTCCGGCAATGAGCAAAGAACAAAACGCCGAACGTGTTGCCCCGCCCCCGGAAAAACCCAAAGTTTTTCCGGGGCGTCGGAAGTTCCTTTCTGGAATGGCCGGAGCGGCAGGCAGCGGTTGTCTCATGGCGCTCGGCGCCGGTCTCTACTCCCGCCAAGCCCGTGCGCTTCCCGCACTGGCTTTGCGGCCTCCCGGCGCACTGCCGGAAGCTGAATTTCTGGCGGCCTGTACGCGCTGCGGTATCTGCGTCCAAGACTGCCCTCCCCGCATTTTGAAGCTCGCATCCCCGGGTGACCCCGTGCCCACTGGCACACCGTATTTCACGGCCCGGACTGACCCGTGCATCATGTGCGAGGACGTTCCCTGTATCAAGAACTGCCCCACGGGGGCGCTGAGTCCCAAATTAACTGACATTACCGAAGCACGGATGGGGCTTGCCGTGCTCGTCGACCAAGAAAACTGTATTGCTTATCTCGGCCTACGTTGCGAACTCTGCTACAACGCCTGTCCGCTCATCGGCAAAGCCATCACGCTGGAGAAGCGCCACAACCCCCGTTCAGACCGCCACGCCATGCTCCTGCCCATCGTGCATTCGGAGCACTGTACCGGCTGTGGCCTGTGCGAGAAGGTCTGCCTTCTCGAAGAAGCCGCCATCCGGGTACTTCCCCCCGCACTGGCTCAAGGCAAAGGGGGCAAGCATTACCGCAAAGGATGGGAAGAAAAAGAAAAGCACGGTGGCTCTTTGATTGGCGACCAACTAGAACTCCCGGTGCGCGGGCTAGAAAACAAAGCCTACGGAGATACCCGCGTCAACGACGATGCGCCCTCCCAGCAAACACCGGCAGACCTTCTTCCCCCTCCAGAAATAACCCCGGACGCTAATTCGGAAAACAAACCATGAGCGCCCGCATTCAAGACAGACCCGGACAAGACGCCATCGCCCAAAAGGGATGGCGGGCCGCTCACAAATGGCTCCTGCTCCGGCGTACCAGCCAAATCGGCATCTTGGCGCTTTTCATGATTAGCGCATTGCTGGCCGTCCCGCATTCCGAAAACTCTGCCCAATCAGATGGGAATACCTCGGTTCAGTCGTCAGGAAGCAGTGCCACGCCACTGCTAGATGTCAGCCCGCTTCAACTGATGCAGGAGGGGGGGGGAGTCTCAACATCAGAAAACAACCCCGCCGCATCGCCCAAAAACAAACCCAAACCAACCACCGGCTTCTGGATTATCAAAGGGAACTTATCCTCCAGTCTTTTTCTGGATGCCATCCCCCTTACCGACCCTTACCTGCTACTGCAAATGCTGGCCGCAGGTTTTAAGCCTGCCGCAACGGCCATTCTCGGCGCACTTATCGTGGCTATTTTTTATCTTTTAATAGGCGGGCGCGTGTTCTGTTCTTGGGTTTGCCCGGTCAACATGATTACCGACGCGGCCTCTTGGGCACGGCGGCGTTTTGGTATCAAAGCCAACCACCCGCTCCCCGCTAATACCCGTTACTGGTTCATGGGCGGCACGTTTGTTGCCGCCGCCCTCACTGGGACACTGGCACTGGAATGGGTAAATCCCGTCTCGCTTGCCCATCGCGGGCTGCTATTTGGCATGGGTGCGGGGCTATGGTTTCTTGTTGGCGTTTTTCTTTACGACCTTTTCGTTGCCCAACGTGGCTGGTGCGGGCATCTTTGCCCAATGGGCGCGTTCTACAGCCTGCTCGGCAAAACCGCCCTCATCCGTGTAGCCGCCCCTTTGCGCGATGATTGTAACGACTGTATGGACTGTTTCGCCGTCTGCCCGGAACCGCAAGTTATCCGGCCAGCACTCAAAAAAGTGGGGCAGGATAGCCCCGTTATCTTCGATTCCCGTTGCACCACCTGCGGGCGCTGCATTGATGTTTGCGGCAAAAAGGTTTTTAGGCTCACGCACCGTTTCAACCCAAGGAGTTCATCATGAAAAAACGCTTCCTTACCACCCTCCCGGCAACCGTCTTGGCCACAGGTCTGATGATGCTGTCTTGCGCTTCGTGGAGTGCGGACGACGGCGGACTCGCCACATTGCGCGGCAAGCCCATCAGCGCGCAAGACAACACCGTCTATGGCGACGGCCTCAAAAAGGCGCTCGACACCGAAGTGATTGACCGCAATTTCACGGACCAGCCGCCGCTCATCTCGCACAAAGCCGACGACTATCCCATTACGCGGGAATTCAACAAGTGCCTTGACTGCCATTCCGCCGCAAACGCCAAAAAAGAGAAGGCCACCAAGGTTCCCCCGTCGCACTATGAAGATGCCAGGGGCAAGAAATTGTCCAACGTCTCATCCCGCCGCTATTTCTGTGTGCAATGCCACGTTCCCCAAGTCGACGCAAAACCTCTGGTAGCCAACACCTTCCAGCCCGCTGCGACCCACTAACTGTAGGTATATAAATATGAGTCACGACCCTAACGTACCCGCAGACGCACGCAAAAGAAAGAAACCACCAGAAAAGAAGCGATTTCGGTTTCTGTCGCGTTCCATTCTGGTGGCTTTCATTGTCGGCATTGTGTTTACGGCGGTGTTCAACACGGCACTAGACATGACAAACAAGGAGGACTTCTGCCTTCTTTGCCATGAGATGAAAGACAACGTGTACCGTGAATACCAAACCAGTATCCACTACACCAACCGTAGCGGTGTACGGGCTGTCTGCGCGGACTGTCATGTGCCCAAAGAGTTTGGTCCCAAAATCATCCGCAAAATCCAAGCCGCCAACGAAGTCTGGAGCAAAATCGTTGGCCATATCGATACGCCTGAAAAATTCCAAGCAAAACGCGCGGAACTAGCCCAAAACGAATGGCGGCGGATGAAAGCCAACAACTCGCAAGAATGCCGGAACTGCCATGACGCAAACTCCTTCGACTTCAGCGCACAAGGCAGCCGTTCCGTTGCACAGCACCAAGACTGGCTGTTGGCAAGAGGGCAAACCTGCATCGACTGCCACAAAGGTATCGCGCACCGGTTGCCGCGCATCGACCAAGGCATCAATAAAACTGACCCAGAGGGTATCCCGCTAGACGTTTTCCGTCCGCCTCCCCCTGAAAAACCCGCCCAAGAAGCAGATTCCGCCAGTGCGCAAGATGGCTCACCGGAACAATAACGGAAAGAGCTTATGCACAACCTTCATGCAGGGGGCAGTTGCCTTGACAATTTGCAACGCCCCCTGCGCGATTTGCGTATTTCTGTTACAGACCGTTGCAACCTACGCTGTACGTATTGCATGCCGGACGAGGTTTTTGGCAAAAACTTCGTCTTTCTGCGTCATGCCGACCTCTTAAGTTTCGAGGAAATCATCCGCGTAGCGCGGCACTGCATCGCGCTAGGCGTCCGCAAAATACGCCTCTCCGGCGGCGAACCGCTTTTACGGCATGGCATTGAGCGGCTCGTTGAAATGCTGGCCACGCTCGTTGATAGCAACGGCAAACCCATCGACCTCGCCCTGACCACCAACGGTACGCTGCTGGCAAAGAAAGCACGTTCCCTCAAAGACGCAGGTCTCGCACGGCTTAATGTCAGCCTCGACGCGCTGGATGAAAACATCTTCCACACCATGAGCGGCAGCAACACCTCCCCTGCCCTCGTACTAGAAGGCATCGCCGCCGCGCAAGCCTGCGGGCTTACGCCGATTAAAGTTAACGCGGTCGTCAAGCGCGGCATCAATGAGAGCGAAATCCTGCCGCTGATTCGTCGTTTCCGTCATACGGGCGTCATTATGCGTTTCATTGAGTACATGGACGTAGGCAACACCAACGGCTGGCGTCTCGACGACGTTGTCACGGCCAGCGAAATCCTCTCAAAAATCAACAATGAATACCCCCTGCGTTCCCTCAGCCCGCAAGTTCCCGGCGAAGTCGCAAAACGTTGGGCATTCCAAGACGGCAGCGGCGAAATTGGCGTTATCTCCTCGGTGACACAAGCGTTTTGCCACACATGCAGCCGTCTGCGTCTCTCCACGGACGGCAAGCTCTACACCTGCCTTTTCGCCTCTGAGGGCACCGATTTGCGCACACTCCTCCGCACAGAGCCTGACGACGCCCAGCTACAAGAACGCATCACCGCCCTCTGGCACAACCGCGCCGACCGCTATTCACAATTACGCTGCGCCGCCAGCGTCCCGTCCGCAAAGAAAATCGAGATGTCTTATATTGGCGGGTGATTTTCTGAAGTCATGGAGCTTACTTGAGCGACCTCACCCATTTCTCCGATTCAGGCCGTGCCCGTATGGTGGATGTCACCGCCAAGCCGGAAAGCACACGGGCGGCTGTTGCAAGCGGCGTCCTGCGTATGCGCCCTGCCACGCTGGAACGTATCCGTTTAGGAACAATTAAGAAAGGCAACGTGCTGGCCGTGGCGGATGTGGCGGCGGTGATGGCTGCCAAACACACCGCCAGCCTCATCCCGATGTGCCATCCTTTATCGCTCTCTGGCGTGGAAGTTGAATTCGATGAAATCCTCGCGGCAGATGCTGAAGGCGCTGTGGGTATCCAAGTCAAAGTAACAGCCCGCTGTACCGGCTCAACCGGGGTGGAAATGGAGGCGCTCACCGCCGCCGCAGGCGCTTTGCTCACTATTTACGACATGTGCAAAGCCATTGACCGAGGCATGCGCATCGAAAACATCCAACTCGAAGAGAAAACCGGGGGAAAAAGCGGTACATGGCGGCGCAATACCCCTGCCGGAGAAGCGCCCCATGATTAACGTACTCTTTTTCGGCCCGGTGGCTGAACGCACCGGCACACGCCAAACAAGCCTAGACTTCCGGGCTGGCATCTGCTGGCAGGATGTGCGCGACATACTGCGGGCACGTTACCCCGACGCTTTCGAGATTGTTTCCATCGTGGCCGTCAACGGCCAGCGCGTTACCGAAACAACTCACACGCCCTTAGCTGATGGTGCTGAAGTCGTTTTTATGTCGGCATTCTCTGGAGGATGAAATGAGCGGCTCCGTCCGTCTGCAACAAGATGATTTTTCCCTTGAAGCGGAAATCGCCGCTTTGCGCACAAGCTCAAAGCGCATTGGCGGCATCGTAAGTTTCCTTGGCTGTGCCCGCGACTTTTCCGAAAACCGCGAAGTCAGCGAACTCTCATTCGAGGCGTACCCAAGCATGGCGCTCGACGAACTCTCGGCGCTACGCGAACAAGCCATTGCCCGTTTTGGACTCATCGACGCACGTCTCATTCATCGTCTAGGCACAGTACATGCGGGCGACAATATCGTGCTCATCGTCGTAGGCGCGGAACACCGCGCCCCGGCTTTCGATGCATGCCGCTGGCTCATCGACGAACTAAAAGCCCGCGCCCCTATCTGGAAAAAAGAAATCACGCCCCAAGGCGAATCTTGGGTTACGCCCCATCCTTGACTATGCGCCCTTCCCTTTTCATCTTCGTCGGCCATTCCAACTCTGGCAAAACAACGCTTGTTGAACGGCTTATCCCAGAACTCACCCGCCGGGGATTGCGAGTCGCCACCATCAAACACGCCCACCATAAAGTCCGGCTCGATACGGAAGGCAAAGACAGTTGGCGCTACAAAAACGCAGGGGCGGCACTTAGCATGCTTGTCACCACCCACGCGCTACAACTGGTGGCGGATGCCCAAGAACAGCGCGAACCCTTGCAACTGACCGAACGTTTTCTGAAAGAAGCAGACATCGTGCTGGCGGAAGGTTTTTCACAAGCCCAAGGCCCCAAAATTGAAGTCCTGCGCCGCGAACTCGGCAAACCGCCGCGTTGTGAAATCAGTGATGGCCTTATCGCCATCGCCACCGATTGCCCAGAGGTTTACCCAGAACTGCCCCATTTCGCGCTTGACGAGGTTGGCGCACTGGCAGACTTCCTCTTGCGGTACACCCCCTAGGCATGATTGCGGACTGCACGGCGCTGATTTTTGCAGGCGGAGATTCCCGCCGGATGGGGCGCGACAAAATTTCTCTGTGCCTCGGCGGGCAAAGCCTCATTCAACGCGCGCTCAATCTCACGCGCCCGCTTTTCCCCTCGGTACGGGTTAGCGTCCAGTTTCCCCGCACCGACATCGACGCGCCGCAAGTGTGCGACGAAATTCCCGGCGCGGGACCGCTTGCTGGGCTTTGCGCGGGACTACAACAAGCCCCCACCCCGTGGGTATTCGCCCTCGCCGTGGACATGCCTTGGCTATTGCCGGAAATCATCGAACGTCTGGCATCGATGCGAGCCAGCCATCAGGCCGTTGTCCCCGTCATTCACGGGCAAGCCTACCCGCTCACCGCGTTTTACGCCGTCACGGCGTTGCCCGCATTGCGCGGCGTACTCGCCCGTCCGGGAAAACCGGGACTTTTCGCGGCACTCCCAGAACTCGACGTCTGCCGCGCCAGCGAACACGCACTCGCCGGCATCGACCCCACATTCCGTAGCTTCTCTGACCTTGACACCCCAGATGACGCCGCGAAAGCGTTGCAACATTTTGGACCCTAACCCTATGAAAAACACGCACACCGCCCCTTCCGAACTCTCCGTCCAAGACGCGCAAGCCTGCATCCTTGGCAAAATCCGCCCCCTCGCGCCAGAAGAAATCCCGCTCTCACAGACTCTGGGCCGTGCGCTGGCTGAAGATGTCCGCGCCAACCGCGACCTGCCGCCCTACAACACTTCCGCAATGGACGGCTACGCCGCCCGCGCCGCCGACATCGCGGCCCCGCCCCAGATACTGAATGTTATCGAGGACATCAAAGCAGGCGACACGCCGCGTCTCGCCCTCCAGCCCGGCCAATGCGCCCGGATTATGACAGGCGCACCGCTGCCCCAAGGCGCGGACACCGTCATCCGTGTGGAGGACACCCGCCCATTGGACGAGACGCACGTTGAATTTCCCATTCCCGTTAAACAGGGCACCGACATCCGCCTACAGGGCGAAGCCATGCGCACGGGCGATGTAGTGCTTAACGTTGGAGAAGAAATCACCCCCGGCACGGTAGGCACGCTCGCCACCGTCAAACACGCCACGGTCAAAGTATTCCGCAAACCGCGAGTCGCTATTTTGTCGAACGGGGACGAACTCGAAGCACTGGATGACCCATTCAACCCTCAAAAAATTCCAGATGCCAACAGCTACGCGCTCATGGCGCAAACGCAGTCCCTAGGCATCGAACCCGCCCTGCTCGGCATCGCCAGAGACACCCCCAATGCCTTAGCCACCCTTCTCAAACGCGGGCTTGGATATGACGTGCTGCTCATCTCTGGCGGCACCTCCGTGGGCGTCCACGACCATGTGCGCCCCACGCTCGCCACGATAAGCGTAGAGATGCACTTCTGGTGCGTCAAAATGCGCCCCGGCCATCCTGTGGCCTTCGGCACGATAGGCAACACCCTCGTGTTCTGCCTCCCCGGCAACCCCGTCTCCAGCATGGTGTGTTTTGAGCAATTCGTCCTGCCCGCCCTACGCGCCCTGATGGGGCATCGCCGTCTCCTCCGCCGCACCCTGCCCGTCCGCCTCACCCAAGCGGTTAAATCAAAACAAGGCAGAGTTGAATTTATCCGCGCAACGCTTTCCCGCGACGCTTCGGAGGGCTATTACCAAGCCACGCCTACCGCATCGCAGAGCAGCGGCAACATCCGCTCAATGGCAAGCGCCGACGTGCTGGCTATCGTGCCCAATGACAGCGGCGGCCTAACGGCAGAGAGCATCACTCAGGCACAGTTGCTCGAAGGGGCGGCGTTTCAATAAGGGCGGTCTACTGCCCTGCCGTTCATTCCCGCTTAAAGGACGAAGGCAACCGCATCAAACAATGCAGCATCCCGCGGTCCTCCTGCGTTAGCTCCATTCCCCCAGTCGGGGAAAAATGTAACTTAAACGCAGAAATAGCCCTAAAAGGGTCCCGCACATCGTACCCAAGCATGGCAAGCCCCTGAACATCGTCAAAACCGTCCGGCGGCACTTCATACGGCGGGTCGCACCATAAGCCAAACCCCGCCAAGGCAAGTTGTTTCCACGGAAAAAGCGCGCTGGGGTCGGTTTTTCGTCCCGGCGCGACATCGGCGTGGCCAATAAAGTTGGCACGGGGAATTTTGTTGCGAACTTTGATGTCAGCCAATAACGCCAGCAGCGAATCAATTTGGGCGGAATCGAAAGGCTGTTTGCCATTGTTCACGAGTTCAATCCCAATTGAGACGGAATTCATGTCCGTGTTGCCGGCCCAATAAGATTCCCCCGCATGCCAAGCACGCAGGTTTTCATCCACCAGTTGCAACACCTGACCATCGCGGTCAATCAAGTAATGGCTACTCACGCCTGCACGGGGGCTAGTCAAAACTGCCAGAGAGCGTTCTAAAGTATCGCTGCTAGTATGGTGCAGGATGACGTAATTGGGCTTACGCGGTCCGTAATTAGGGGACGGTTCCCAACGGGCGTTTTCGTTGCCCGCCCGCTGCGGAGTCACGCAAGCCCCAAGCAACAGACAAAGAACAGGCAGTAGGCTACGCAGAAATAGATGATGAAGCGCCATGACGTGTTTCTCCCCACGATTTGCACAGAAAACAAATAATGCAGTGTAAAACATTGCCTAGAAAAAATGACTACCCAGAATGACAGTGCATTACAAACCGTTCTCAATTTACTCTCATTGCTACTTTAGCTACTTTCATTAAAGCGAACGCCCGGTAATTCCAACAACCGTGATAGATACCTTTCATCCGTGAATGCAGAAACTGTTAGAATCCACAAGGTAACTCGACGAATACGGGAATATCTTGATACTTAGGCCAGTACGGAAAATTTGGTACGCATAATATGAGCAAGCGCGCGCAGATAACATCCTCCTGCTCCCAACGCGGCTATTAAGGAGGTATCCCACATGGTAACCAACGATAGCCGCCGAAATTCCGGGCTGCAATGGTCCGACAGATTCAGTGTCGGCATTCCAGAAATAGACAAACAACATAAAATGTTGTTTGAGCTTATTGATAAACTCCACGCGGCCATCTTTCAGCACAAAGGTACATCTGCATGCGCCGAAGTGCTAGACGAGCTAATCGAATACACCCGCATCCACTTTTCCTTGGAACAAAGATTGATGCACATGGGCAAATACCCCGGGTACGAAGCCCATTGCGCCCTGCACCGCGAACTTGTCCAAGATGTAGAAAGCCTAGTAGAAAAAATCCATTCCGGCAGAACCGCTATCAGTTTCGAGTTGCTTCACTTTCTACGGACTTGGCTCACCAAGCACATTCTGGGCGAAGACAAAAAATACGGTGAATTTTTCGCCGTAGGCGGGCACGGCAGTTTCGATAGCTTTGAGCAGGAATCCGACGCGGCTCTCCGGGAACACAAAAAAAAGTGGTGGAAATTCTGGTAGATATTAAAACTAGAAACCAGATTTCGGGCGCTTGGCAGGCGCCTAAAAAACGCCACATGCAGCGCCCGCACAAAACCCAAAAAACAACCCTGCCCCGTTGGGGCAAGCCTCCCTGCGCTTGAGGGTGAGGCAAGCAGGATGCTTGCCTTACATTTCAGACGCCCCTCTCCCTCTGGGAGAGGGGTTGGGGGTGAGGGAATGGGGCAAGGGAATGACGCCGGAGCTTATTCCAGCGCCGCTCCCTCACCCGGCACTTCGTGCCACACTCTCCCACAAGGGGAGAGGGCAAAACCTGTGCCGGGTGCCCCTCTCCCCTTGTGGGAGAGGGGTCAGGGGAGAGGGGCGGGCGAGGCAAGCCTCGCCCCTACGGTTAATTTTCCCGCCGCCTTGCGGCTCGCAATAACGCAACCGTAGGGGCGGGTTTGAAACCCGCCCCTACGCGAAATATACCGCGCCCTGCTTCCAGCGATGACATAAATATAAATACGCTTTTGAGACTCCGCCCCCTTATATGCCATATAAACTATGAAATAATTCCCAAGTTAAATATAAAAAACCCTCTTAGAATATGCGTGTTTCAACCTGCTGAATAGATTTCCAGAGGAAAA
>JAIRPB010000018.1 GCA_031257305.1 Azoarcus sp. | reverse complement strand
TTGCAAGACATAAAAAAAACCCTTTCAATGTTAGGGACTAGAAAATTCTAGCATTTGCTTTTTTGCAAGTGCAACATTTTCACACTATTTAGGTAAAGCAGGCCAGTGGGGGCATCAATAATTTTAGGGGCGTTAACCTACGTATTGCGCCAGATTAACGCGTCGTAGGACGCAAATTGCCCATCATGGGCATCAACGGAACAGGGGGCTAACGCCGACAACCCGTTGTCGATGAGGAAACATAAATAAGTGTTTGCCCCTTACCATTGTTGGGCATCAACGCCACAGCCGCCTAGCAACCGCTTCAAAATCACTCTGGCTAAAGCGCCCGTATTTGTTGAGCACTATTTCGCCTTGGCGGTTGATGATTAGCGTGTAGGGCAGCAACGCTTCGGCGTTGCCTGTGGCTCGTATTAAATCTAGCCCTTGCTCGCGGGCCAGCGCCACGGGGTAGTCTATTTTGTAGGCGGCGAGAAATTCCCGCACTTTTGCGGAATCGTCCTCTAGCGCGATGCCAAGCACGGTTAAACCTTGTTTGGCGTACTTTGCCCGCAGGGCGATGAGTTCGGGGAATTCGTCCCGGCAGGGCACACACCAGCGGGCCCAGAAATTGATGATGAGCGGTTTATCCCGGAACGGGGCAAGCGGCATGGGCTTGCCTTCTAGGTTTGTTAACGTGGCGGAAAACAGTATTTCGGCATCTTGCCCCGCCGTGGCTCCGGCGGAAAAAAATGAAAGAAACAACGCGCCCACAAGCACTATCTTTTGCGCAATCTTCATAGCAAATCTCCCCGCCGTAGAGAAAAATAGCCCGCGAGCGCACCGAGTATGCCTAATAGCGTGGGGTAGGCCAGCGCGTAGAGCTTGAAACCCCACTCGCCAAACAAATCAAAAATGACGTAGGCAGAAGGGCCTAACACGACAAGTTGCGGGTCAAACATCGCCAGCGCGGCGGTGCGGAATACCTGTAATGGGTTAGCCAGCGCAATGGTGACAATGGTTTCTGGGTCGACGTGCCCTTGAATCATCACGCCTAGCAAAATCAGGTCAAGCGCCAGCAACAGCACAAGCCAGAGCATGAATGCCGCGCCTTGGGCCGTATCCGTGCTGTGCGCAACGGATGAAATGAACATCCCCAAGCCTAGGAAACACAGCGCCATTGCGGCCAGCAGCGCCGTGTAATAGCCAAAAATTGCCCACGGGACTTCTATTTCTTGCCATGTCCCCCAAGCCGCCGCGCCTAGCATGGCGAGGAAAACCGGCGCGAAAATTACGATATAGCGCCCAATTATTTTTCCCCAGAACCAAGCGCCAATTGAAATCGGCAGGGAGAGCAAATATTCAAAGACGCCCGCTTCACGGTCCCCGGCGACGGAACGTACCGTCGTGATGAGTACGAAAATCGGCAGAATCGCCATCGTGAGCTGGATGTACGTCACCAGCAATCTGGAAAGCCCCCAGAAGCCTAATACACGCGATTCAGTCAGGCCAAACGAAAAAAGCAGCGCCACGATGCCGCCAAAAACTAGGACATAAATCAAAAACCAACGTGCCCGCAGGGATTCCGCAATATCAAGTTTAAGCGTGAGTAAAAGCTGCTTCATTGCCGGCCTCTTTGCTGGGTTGCCTGTATGGATTGCAAGATTTCATCGAACCCGATGGTTTTTTCATCAGCGGCGGCATTTTCTACGGCGGCAAAGTCATAACCCATTGGCGAAGAGCGGCGGATATACCGCGCCGTGCGGGCGTCGAGCCAGCGCAACGTTTCACGGCTGCCGCGAAAGCTGGCGAAATCAGCCACCCAGATGCGCGGGTTAGGTGTTTGCGCCAAAAGATTGGCGCCGGCTTTTTCCCGCAGCCAAGCGGCCAGACAACCCATATCGTCAAACTTGAACACGGTGTTTTTTGCCCCGCCGCGCAATTCCACGGCAAAACGGGGGTCAGAAATCACCATGCCGCAACCCGCGCAGGCATCCCTATCCCAATGAATGGCTTCCATCCCTTCCGGCCAATTGCCACGGGGTTTGCAAGCGGAAAGAAGCAGAAGCGCGGCACATAGCGAAAAAATAAATTTGGCGGAAAAAATCTGCGGGTTATTCATGGCTCGCCAACGCCCCCTCCGCGCAGGGATAGTCTTTGGTGACGCGCCCCATATCCATTTCGACAACCCGGTTAACAATGGCGGACATTTCAGAAAGCCGGTGGCAGGAAATAAGCATGGCCACGTTGGCCTGACGGTGCGCGAGCAACTCGAAAAAAATCCTGCGGGCGTCAGGGTCAAGATTGGCCGCCGGTTCGTCCATCAACAGCACCTCGGTGTCGCGCCCTAATGCAATCGCAATAAGCAGTTTTTGCTTCATCCCGCCCGACAGCCGCAAAAACTGGAGCGAGCGGACAGAGGCGGTATCTAGCCCCAGTTCGCCCGCGATGTCGGTCATACGCTTTGGGGGCACGCCGCAGAGCGAAGCTGAAAACTCGATAAGTTGCCCGACAGGCATCCTAAGCGGCGGCGGCAATTGCGGCACAAAACCGATTTTGCCGAGTACCTCCGCCCGGTGCTGGCGCGGGTCAAGCTGATGGACGCGCACCACGCCGGTGCAGACATATTCGCCAAGCAAACAGCGGATGAGCGTAGTTTTACCCGCCCCGTTGGAGCCAATCAGCGCCACCCGCTCGCCCCGTGTGATAGAGAGATTGATGCCATCCAGCGCCTTGGTGCGGCGGAAGGTTTTGGCGAGGTTTTCTGTAAAAATCATGTGGTGTACCAAAACTATGCAAATTGTTTCAAGTGCAAAATGGGTTAGTCAAAACAAGCATAGACACCCAAGTCGATTTGCATCGTATAACAGCCATTAGGCAACTACCTTCATCTGTGGAATGTCCTTATCTGGAACGACAAGATTCCGACTGAAAAACATTATCTCATTCCCCACATAACGCCGTTGCGCCGAATAGTTCAGCCCGTAATTGATTGATCTGCTGGCTTGATACATAGCACAAATCTCTTCAGCATTATCATAAGACACGACCCAAGGCCACTTGAAGTTTCTGTTTTGGATTATCTCTGCAATAGCAATGTGATCATCATGTTTATAATAGTTTCGATACAATCCTCTTCCTTTGACATAATAAGGAGGGTCAAGGTAAATAAATGATTTTTTTGGAAGAAATTCCGAACATCGATTCAAAATATTCAACGAATCTTCACAATAAACAGAAATTTCATCCGCTCGCTTTGCGATTTTCTTTATTCGCATTGCTACAACATCCTTCTTGAATCTTGCATCCAGCTTGTAATTACCATCTTGATTTTTCCCACCAATGACACCCGCTTTAAGAATTCCAGAACGGTTCGTTCTGTTCATAAACAATGTAGCAAAACCTTTTTCGACTAGGCTAGTGTTACTAGAGTCATGCAAAATTGACCTCCACTTGAACCATTCTTCAATAGTAATAGGTGTGGATTCAAGCAAACTCAATAATTCATGGGAATATTTTGTGACAGAAACCCAAAAGGCATGAAGGGCGGGATCGAGATCGTTAATGTGAATATGTCTGGCATAACCGTGAAACAACAATTCCAGCCCAACCCCTGCACCGCCTGCAAAAGGTTCTAGGTAATGGCCACCTCTAACACCATTAGTTTCCATAACCTTTGCAATAAAGGGAGCAAAAGGTGCTTTTCCACCGGGATAACGTAAAGGGCTATATAGTTTGTTCGAATACATGGTTAGCCGTTTATAGGTTTACATTTGACCACAGAGACTTTATCGACACCGACATTATACTCTTTTCTCATTATATTAAGCATAATTTTCCTAAATTCCTCCAAAAATTCATTGCTCTTTTTTGCATTACACTTAATCCAATGTTTCCACGGATTATTTTTGAGAATTTTCTTAAAGCCATCACTTTCATAGAATTTCTTAAAAATTTCTCTTGCTGGCGTACTTTTTTTATAGTTTTCGAGCCTTTCCTTTATGTTAACTTCCACTCCGGTTATGTCAAATTCTCGAATCACATCTGCACCTGATTGTGTGAAAACATCGCGTGAACACATCGATTCTTTATCCCAAAAATCATGATCTGGTGGTAAATTGTAAAGATGTTCAAAAATCAACTGGTCTGGAGGTAATTCACCTGGCAAATAAATAACAGTGCTTAAAGTTCCTTTAGTTTTTTGTCTAGCATCCGCATCAAGACATATAATGCTTTTTCTTGAAAACTCAGGAACGTTCTGCTCAATCAAATTTATATAATTTGAATATCCTAGCGATACTTCATCAAAACATTTTGTGAATTTTCTTATTGGTTGCCTATATATCAGAGCATTAAAGAAATCAGCCGCCTCTTTGTCCTCAAAATAAACGTTTATCTTTGGGAGAGAGTTGCCGGAAGATGCGGAAATAGTTGTTGTATGTATGTCTGCGTAAATCTGTTCCCAAGACCAGTTATCCTTTACTTCAAGACTACCATATGTATTGGATAAATAAACTGTCTTGTATTTTTTCCTAAACTTTTGGCTCAGATCAAATGTCTTTTCAATCAATGTCGGTGAATGTGAAGTCATAATGACTTGAAGATTTAAGTTTTTGCATTCTCGTTCAAATATCTTCAGTAAGTTTATCTGCGCAGTTGGAAACAGTGCCGCATCCGCCTCGTCTATTAGTAACAGACCACCCTTATAGTTGGCATACTCTTCTTTTAATTTTTTGAAAGACATCAATGCTAAAATAATCTGTCCCGCATTATCCTCGCCTGCCGAAACAGACTCTTGATCGTAATTGTCACCATGCGAAACAGCGGAACTAATTGTTCCCCTTGTACCAGTCACATGAGTAGAATGACAATTCAAAAGTTCATTAGTTAAACCTCTAAATTCCTTTTCGTGTTCTCCTAAGTAGTCAAAATCACTAACATCATACTTCGTTCTATCTGCAATAGGATATAGTCGCTTTAAGCTCAAGAAAATCACTGGATGGGTAAAATTTCTACTCTTATTTTGGCCTTCAATTGCCGTGCTATTATTCCTAACTACTGGCCTTGGATCTTTTCCACGACTCATCAATTCAAGTTCTGCTGTTGCGTCTTTATTAGTATATCCATCAAACAATTCAATGTTAACTTTCATAGAGCCGACTTTATCAAATTTCTCTGAAATCCTAAAATGTTCTTGGTATTGTGACTTAAATTTTCCCTTCGCAATTTGTTGAAAAGAAAGATTCTCATCGTTTTCATAGTCTTTTTCAAAACTAAAAATTTGTGCGGCAATACCAATAATAGAAGACTTGGATGTGCCGTTCTTTCCACACACGAGCGTAACATAATTGCCAAACTCGATTTCGACATCCTTCAATGCACGGAATTTTTTAATTACGAGCTTTTTCAGCAAAGTCTTTGATACTCTCTTCATTCCTATCTCCGCTTCCGTTACAGTTTAGCGGTAGATTCTCTCACATTAACGAAGTATCTGCCAGTCATGTTAATATATGTATCATCTTAAGGCGGGGCGCATAAACATACAGTATGCGGTTAATGGGTGCGTCGTTATCAGGCGTTATAGCACGGCGCTCGTCTGCTACGGCATCACACTCATATCTAAGCGCATCAATGTGGGCGGCATTGGGTTCGGCTTTCTCTTTTTCTGCAAGAATTTCACATTCCAAATAACCAATGACTCGGCCAGCGTTTCCGTTGCGGTTTCAAGCCGGATATTTTCGGCAATCGGTGATAACGGAGCGGTTCTCATCATGTTTTCTCCTTGTCCCATTTTTATGCCACAGCATGTACGAATTGGAACTCCTAAACCAACTTCGAGAGTCCCTTAACCTCAAACTGCAATGCCCCGGTGGGGCAGGCATCTACGCATAAACCGCAGCGTGTGCAGTCTGGGCCGAGGCCGGCTTGTGTGACGGCGGCGCGTCCTTTGATGGTGACTTCTAGCACATGCGGCACAAGGCAGACTTTGCGGCAGTCGCCTTCGTGCAGACAAGGCCCGACATCGTAATTGACTTGCAGGGGCGAGAGCGTACCTACCACGCCGTAAGTCAGCCCAATTGGGCAAATATAGCGGCACCAAGCCCGGCGTGACCAAAACACTTCAAAGAGCAACAGCAGAAACACCCAGCCCAAGGCAAGCCCCGGACCGTAAATGAGCGCGCGGGAAAGAATGCCCGTGGGAGAGAGCGTCTCGAACACGGTGTAACCGGTGATAAAAGAGAGGCCGGCAAACAGCACCCAGAACACGGCACGTATGCCCCGGTGAAATTCATGGTCTGTAACAAGTTTGCGGCGGGCGAGCGCAAGGTGGATTTTTTCCACCAGTTCCGAGACAAGGTGGTAGGGGCAAACCCATGAACAAAAAGTACGGCCTCCTAGCATCACCCAAAGCAGGAACACCGTGACCGTGCCGATGACGAGATTCACGATGATGTGTTTGTGCGCCAGCATCACTTGCAGCGCGGAGTTGAGGTCGATGAGGTGAAAGCCCATAAACCGCGAGGCGGTGAGCGCGCCTTCTAGCAACTGGATGTCTAGCCAGAAGGACAGCACAAAAAGCAGGTTCACGAGGATGAGCGTTATCCAGCGGCGGTTGCGCCATGTGTGATTGTGGCGGGACTGTTCGTGCAGTTGTTCGATATGCGCTTTATCGCCCCGCTTGGCGGCCATGATTTGGCGCACTTCTTCAGAGAGGGCGGCGGGTTTTTTGGGTTCTGCGCCCAGCATGCAGCGGATGCCTTCTATAAAGCGGCTCATGCGCCCGCCTCCCGCGCATCCCAGACGGCCCGCGCTTCGATTTCAATTGCGGCAGGTTCCGCCGGACAAAGCATTTCACACACGCCGCAGCCGATACACTGTTCCAGCACCACAGGTTTGAAACGGCGCTGGCCGTTGGCGTCGGTGAAGGCTTCCAGTTTAATGGCGTTCCCAATCGGGCATTCCGAGACACACAAATTGCATATTTCTTGTTGATAGGGATGGTCGCGAACCGGGAGGGATTTTCCTCGGTCAATATCGATGTAACGCACCCGTCCCCGAAACGCCTCCCCGCGCACCAGCCCAGAAAAACCTTTGCCTTGCACCGCCAGACATGCCTCTGGGCGCGTGAGCTTTGCCAACCCGAGGCGTTCTTTAAGGTTGAGGGTGGGTTCCGGGTCATCTTCCTTTGCTTTGAGCAAAGGCGGCATAGACAGCGCGGCTCCTTCGCGCACGGGAAGAAAACTGGGTTTGGTGTAAGTGAGCGCCCCGGTTGGGCACGCCAAGATGCACTGCGCCACATCACAGGAATAATCACAGGCTTGTTCGCGGGCATCAATAAACGGTACGCCCACCCCGTAGCCTTCATCCAAATCGCCTAAACGGATGGCGTTGACCGGGCAGACTTGCAGACACTGGCCGCATTTGATGCAGGAAGCGAGAAAGTCCGCTTCGTCCAGCGCCCCCGGCGGTCTTAGCCGGAGTTTTCGCGCCTGCGAAACGGGCAGATAACCGAGCAGCGATACGCCCATCACTCCGGCCAGCAGCGGGATTGAGCGGAGGAACTTCCGGCGGGCGCGGCGGGCTTTCTCGGTGAGTACGCCGGGTTTAGGACGAACGGGCCCCTCTGCCGCCGGTCCGCTCATGGCGTCTCCTCCAAGCGGGGCTTTTTGAATAGCGGTTTTTCGTCCCGCAAAATCAGGGCGGGCGCGGAAAACGGCGCGAGCCGTTCCAAGAAATTAAGCAGTTCCAGCACAGGCGAGGCCCGGAAGAACGTGGCCATCGGAAATTCCATCCATATTTGGTCGGCATAGGCGTAATCCTCATGCGGCGTATCGCCAATGCCGTCAGCATTGATGTCAAACCCTTGGTAACTGTCCCAATAATTACCTTCCCAAAAATTTTTCTCTGGGTTTTCGGTACGCCCGCCGTAGCTCACGTCCGTGAGGTTGCCCTCAAAGAGATTGCCCCGCATGTTGTTGCGGCCTGTCTCCGAATTGAACTGGAGCGCAATGCCGTTATAGGCAAAACGGTTGCCGCGAAATTCGATGGTCGACTCCGGCTCATAGGGGGAAAGGTCAGAACTCGCGCCAATCCCGCAGTAAATGATTTCGTTATTTTCAATGACGGTATCGGAGGCTTCTTTGAAGCCAATCCCCATGCCCGTTACGCCTGTGGCATGGGAAATAACATTGCCGCGCGCGATGCCGCCGTGGGTATACATAAAGTACACGCCCACCGCGTTATTGATGAAACGGTTTTTTTCGACAATGTTCTCATCCGAGAACATGAAATGAATCGAATAACGGCTACGTTCGCCGATATTGCCGCGAAACACGTTGCGGTGCGAATACCAAGCCACCATGTCGCGTGAATCAATAATTTGATTGGC
Source organism: Azoarcus sp. (assembly GCA_031257305.1). Classification (GTDB taxonomy): domain Bacteria; phylum Pseudomonadota; class Gammaproteobacteria; order Burkholderiales; family Rhodocyclaceae; genus WRNU01. The sequence goes on along the minus strand of JAIRPB010000018.1, from coordinate 1,691 downwards.
TTCAATCAGGTTGTCGTTGCTATACCAAAGCCGCAGGCCGTCGCCCCGCACACCGAGGTCAAACGGCTTGGAGCGGATGCTGTTGCGGCGCACCACGCTATTAGAGACTTGTTTGAGGTCAATACCAAACAGGCAGTTATCAAGAGTCAAATCTTCTATAACGTTGCGATGCCCGCGCACATCGAGGCAACTATCGTCGGTATCGTGCGACGCGCCTGACCCTGTCAGCCGCAATCCGCGCACGGTGGCATTGTTTGTGCTGATGACCATCACCGTGCCTTTGTCGCCCGCGTCAATCGTGACCGCACCGCCGCCTTCGATAATAAGCGGGCGGTCGATATGGACCGGGCCGGCGTAATTGCCCGGCGGCGGGCGCAAAACCGTTCCCGGCTCGGCGGCATCGACGAGTGCCTGAAAAGGTTTTAGCCCGTGGATGCGCGGGTCGCGCTCATACAGCGCATACGTGGGTTTGGGACGGTCTATCTCAACGCGCACCGCATGGCCTTGCGAGTCGCAAAGCAACGGGTAGAAGAGTGCAAGAAGAAAAACCGGGAACTGCTTCCGCGTACTCACGTCTCCCCTACTCCCTCTCTGGGTTTTCGCGCAATTGCTTGCGGCGCATTAACAGGGCCAGCGCCAAGCAAACAAATATCAGCACCAACAGCCCAAACCCCCAGTGCGGGTAGGAATATGTCGAGAATTGCGCCACCTTGCCTTCACCAAATACTGTCGGCATGAAGGGTTTAATTGAGAAAGCGCCCCACGGGTGCAGGTTGTGCCCAAAAAACCAGAGCCAAGCCGAATACGTGACAACAAAAAAGAGGGGCAACAGCGCCGGGACAAGCGCCAGCAGTAATTGAAAACGCCGGTTTTTCATCACGCCCGCCACCACGGCGGCCATTACGAACACGAGTCCCGCCATCACTGCTTGGGTAATGTGCCGCACATTTTCGCCCCACGCCGCGATGCGTTCCGGTTCTTTGAAGAATACACCGGCATCTTCGATGTATTCCCGCACATGGGCATCCAGTTGCCCAAGCAGGAATTGGTCAATAAACATCCACGCCGCCACCGCAAGAAAACCCGCCCCTAGCCACACAAGCCGCATGCGGCGGCGGGGCAGCATGAATGCCACAATCATTACCGCGAAAAACCCAAAGAAAAACTTCGCCAGAGGCCGCTCCACGGGAGCCCCCGTGCCAATCGGGAACATCCCCACATAGTGGTTGATGGTGTTCATCTCATGTACGCAGTCCAGCCCTTTCGCGTTTTTGTCGACGTTTTTCTGCGCATCCAGAATGGGGTTCCAGCGTTCGTCATCTTTTGAAAGGTCGCCTTGGATAATTTCGTCTGCCATGCGCGTTCCCGCGCCGGCCGCGTGGCAACCGTTGTAGACGCCGTCAAAATGAAAATGGATGCGGATGCCGTCAGGAAAGGCATCTTTAGGGTAATTGGGCGCAGTCAGCGATACCCACCAGATTGGCGAAAAGTAAGCCGCCACCAGCGCGATTAGCGCGACCAAGGCGAGAGCCGTGACAATGCCGTTTTGGTTTTTCATCCCTTCAGCCTTAACCACGCTCATTTTTTGGCTTGCGCCTTACACATCGAACCCGGCATGGAGAGGCTGGCTTGGTAGGCTGAAATCGCCACCAGCATGTCATCCGTATAGGGTTTGATGATTTTTACCATGT
>JAIRPB010000145.1 GCA_031257305.1 Azoarcus sp. | reverse complement strand
CGGCGCGAAAGATTGCGAGTATTGGTGCAAAGGGGGCGTTTTATTTTCCCCCGCAAACCGGGCATCCTGCGTCTTTGCCAAAAGAAACCACGCGGAAAGTCTGCGAAAGCGTATCTACTAGCAATAGCCGCCCAACTAGCGGCGTACCGATGCCCGCCAGCAGTTTGAGGGCTTCTGCCGCCTGAAGGCTGCCGACGATGCCTGTGAGCGGCGCGAATACGCCGGTGACGGCGCAGCGTTCTTCCGCCACGGGCTGCCCGTCTGGGAAGAGGCAGTGGTAGCAGGGGGAATCGGGGCGCGAGAAATCGAACACGCTCACTTGCCCGCCAAAACGTACCGCCGCGCCGGAAACAAGCGGTGTACGGGTACTAACGCAGGCGCGGTTAACCGCGTAGCGCGTGGCGAAATTATCAGAACAGTCGAGTACCACATCCGCCGCCGCGACGCGGGAGGCCAGCGCATCGCCTTCTAACCGTTCGTGAAGCGGGATAACCCGCACGGCGCTGTTGATTTCTGACAGTGCTTGCGCGGCGGAAGCCACTTTGGTTTGTCCGATTCGCGCTTCTGTATGCAGGATTTGGCGTTGCAGGTTGGTGGCATCTACCGTGTCGCCGTCAGCCAGCGTGAGCGTCCCCACGCCGGCAGAAGCCAGATAGAGCGCGGCGGGGGAACCTAACCCGCCCGCGCCAATTACGAGAGCATGGCTTTTTAGAATGCGCGCTTGCCCTTCGATACCCCATTCATTGAGCAAAATATGGCGGCTGTAACGGAGTAGCTGGGAATCATCCACGGCAAAAAGTGTGTCGCAAAGCGTATTAAGGTGACGGATTATACAAAGCCGTGAATAAGGGCGCTTGGCAGTCCCATGCGGGTACGATTTAATGACGCCCTGCCTGTTTGAAGGAATCCAAAATGCACGCCATTCCCGCTTTTCCCGAAACACGACTGCGCCGTATGCGCCGCGATGAGTTTTCCCGCCGGCTGATGCGCGAAAACCTGCTGACTACCGATGACCTTATTTATCCCGTTTTCGTACAAGAAGGCCAGAACATTGTTTCCCCGGTCACATCCATGCCCGGTGTGCAGCGTATGTCGCTTGACCGGATACTGGTTCTGGCTGAAGAGGCGCTTAAACTTGGCGTTCCCGCGCTGGCGCTCTTTCCGGTGATTGATTTCGACTTAAAAAGTGAGAATGCCGAAGAAGCGTGGAATTCCAACGGCCTGATTCCGCGCACCGTCGCCGCGCTAAAAACGCGCTTTCCGGCACTCGGCGTTATTACCGATGTGGCGTTGGACCCTTACACTATTCATGGGCAAGACGGCCTTATCGATTCTGATGACACCGACCGCTATGTGATGAATGACGAGACCCTTGTGGCGCTCGTCCGTCAGGCGTTATGCCACGCGCAGGCGGGCGCGGACGTGGTGGCGCCTTCTGACATGATGGATGGCCGCGTGGGAAGAATCCGGGCAGAGTTTGACCGTTTCAATCTGATTCACACCCGTATTTTGGCTTATTCAGCCAAATATGCCTCCAGCTACTACGGCCCTTTCCGCGACGCGGTAGGCTCTGCGGGGACTCTTGGCAAAGGCAACAAATACACTTACCAGATGGACCCTGCCAATAGCGACGAAGCCTTGCGGGAAGTGGAACTGGATATTTCAGAAGGCGCGGACATGTTTATGGTCAAACCCGGCATGCCTTATCTGGATGTTGTGCGCCGTGTTAAAACCGAACTGCGTGTGCCTACTTATGCTTATCAGGTGAGCGGCGAATACGCGATGCTCAAAGCCGCCACGCAACAGGGCTGGCTGGACGAGAAGGCGTGTGTGCTAGAGGCTCTTCTTTCCTTCAAACGTGCCGGGGCGGATGGCATTTTGACGTATTACGCGCTAGACGCGGCACGGTGGCTGAAAGAGATGCGGTAGGTTGAAGCCGTTGCTAAACCCGTTACGTTGCTGGAATGCAAAACTTGCCGCTACACGATATTTTGGGTTTTGCGAAAGTTTTATGCGGATAGGTTTTGGCAACCGATGCGGAAGGGCGTTTGTGGGAGAGGGGTAATTTAGGCGGTTTATCTAGGCGCGTTCAAAGCGCAATGCCGTAGCCAGACGCGCAGGCGTCGCCATTGTTTGTTGCCGCCGCGTTCCTCTTCAACGATTTCAGCCGGAAATAGCATGAGGCGTAGCGTTTGGCGTCGGCCTGTGCCCCACGTTAACGCAAACCAAGCGGCAGACGGGAACAGCACGGCGTTGGGGAGTACGCGAGTCCAGACATCGAAATCAGTGTTTTCGCGGTAGAGGCGCAATGCGCCGTCTTTTGCCAGCACAAACGATAGCCCGCGTTTGTGGGTTTGCGCCCGCGTTGCTTGGATGGCGGAGAGGCCAACTAGCAGCACGAGCGGGAAGGTGGCCGCCAGCGGTAGCTGCATGAAGAGCAGTGCCAGCGCCCCGGCAAGGTGAATGATGAGGATTGCCGCCAGCAACGCGGGGCAGGGTTTTAGCCGTATCGTGGGCGGATAGGTCCCGTCCGCCATCGGATATTCCGAAATAGGCCGAAATTTAGACGCGGCGGAACAGCAACGTGCCGTTTGTGCCGCCGAAGCCGAAGTTGTTTTTCATGGCAACGTCAATCTTCATTTCCCGCGCAGTATTGGCGCAGTAGTCGAGATTGCATTCCGGGTCTTGCTCGAAAATATTGATGGTGGGCGGTGAGACTTGGTGATAGAGAGCCAGCGCGGTGATAACGGATTCAAATCCGCCCGCCCCGCCGAGCAGATGGCCGGTCATTGACTTGGTGGAATTAACCACTAATTTGGCGGCGTTGTGGGCACCAAAAGCAAGTTTGACGGCTTCGGTCTCGTTTTTGTCACCGAGCGGGGTAGAGGTGCCGTGCGCATTGAGGTATTGCACTTGGTCAGGATTGACGCCGGCATCTTTCAGGGCGTTGGCCATACTGCGGCGCGGGCCGTCGGTATTGGGCGCGGTAATGTGGAAAGCGTCGGCGCTCATGCCAAAACCGATGAGTTCGGCGTATATCCGTGCGCCGCGCTGTTTGGCGTGCTCATATTCTTCAAGCACCAGTACGCCAGAACCTTCGCCAATCACAAAACCGTCGCGGTTAATGTCCCAAGGGCGGCTGGCTGTGGCGGGGTCATCATTGCGGGTTGAAAGGGCTTTGGCTGAACCAAAACCGCCTACGGCCAGCGGGGTAATGGTGGATTCTGAACCGCCGCAGACCATAACGTCTGCGTCGCCGTGGGCAATGAGGCGCGCACCGATGCCAATGGCGTGCAAGCCTGTGGTACATGCTGTGACAACGCTAAGGTTGGGGCCTTGTAGCCCCAGCATGATGGATAGGTTGCCGGAAATCATGTTGATGATGGTTCCCGGAACGAAGAAGGGGGAAATCTTGCGGGGGCCGCCGGCGCAGTATTCGCTGTGCGATAGCTCAATCATGGGCAAGCCGCCCATGCCGGAGCCGATATTGACGCCGATGCGCTGTGCGTTGGACTCGGTGACTTCTAGCCCTGAATCGCGGAATGCTTGGATACCTGCCGCAAGGCCGTAGTGGACGAAGGCGTCCATCCGGCGGGCGTCTTTGGGCGGGATCCAGGCTGTTGCGTCAAACCCTTTGACTTCGCCCGCGATGCGGCAAGCAAACGCGCTGGCGTCGAACCGGGTAATAGGCCCGATGCCGGTTTTGCCAGCGAGAATATTTTCCCAGGCTTCGGAAACGGTATTTCCAACAGGCGAAACAACACCTAAGCCCGTAACAACGACTCTGCGACGTGACACGTAACTACTCCGAAAAAACAAAAGCTCCCGGCGACTGCGCGAGGCAGTTACCGGGAGGCTAGGAAACGGTGAAAGTTACTTTTTGAGATGGGCATTGACGTAGTCAATGGCTTGCTGGACGGTGGTGATTTTCTCGGCTTCTTCGTCCGGGATTTCACATTCAAACTCTTCTTCCAGAGCCATGACCAATTCCACAGTGTCCAGCGAATCCGCGCCAAGGTCTTCTACAAATGAAGCCTCATTTTTGATTTCGGCTTCGTCGACGCCTAATTGTTCAGCCACAATCTTTCTGACGCGCTGCTCGATGTCGCTCATGAACCAACTCCTTACCTTTCAGGTGTAAAAAAACGCTCACAGTCTACCAGAATGGCGAACCTTCGCCACTGTTGGATAATTTTATGTCGTGTACATCCCGCCATTCACGTGCAGTGTTGTGCCGGTGATGTAGGCCGCGGCCGGCGAGGCGAGAAAAGCTACGGCGGACGCGACTTCTTCAGGTTTGCCGAGACGTCCTAGCGCGATGCTGTTTTGTAGGCTTTCGCGCACGGCGGGCGGCAAATCTTTGGTCATCTGGGTGTCGATAAATCCCGGCGCGACGCAATTGACGGTGATATTGCGGCTACCGAGTTCGCGGGCAAGCGAGCGGCTCATGCCGGCCACGCCGGCCTTGGAGGCGGCGTAATTGGCTTGTCCGGGGTTGCCGGTGCTGCCTACGACTGAGGTGATGTTGATGATGCGGCCTTCGCGGGCTTTCATCATGCCGCGCATGACTAGGCGCGACATACGGAATACCGCCTTGAGATTGACCTCCATCACAGCGTCCCATTCCTCGTCTTTCATGCGCATGGCGAGGTTGTCTTTGGTGATGCCCGCGTTGTTGACGAGGATGCCGATGGGACCGAATTCTTTTTCGATTTCAGCGACGGCCCGCTCACAGGCGGGGCCATCGGTGACATCCAGCACTTTGGCCGTGCCTTGGATGTTTTTTTCTTTGAACGCCTGAGCCAGTTCTTGGGCGGTTTCATCCGTGGTGGCCGTGCCAATGACGGTTGCGCCCAATTCTCCAAGCTCAAACGCAATCGCCCGGCCAATGCCGCGCATCGCGCCCGTGACGAACGCGATTTGTCCTTTGAGTGAATAATTCATGCTGCCCTCATTTCTGTCATAGTTTGCTCTAGGCTGGCCGCGTCGTGTAGTGAGCCGCCCCGTATATTTTTGCTAATCCGTTTTGTCATGGCGGCGAGGACTTTGCCGGGGCCGCACTCAATGGCGTGGGTGAGGCCGCGTTGGGCCATCGCTGTGATGGTTTCAATCCAGCGGACGGGCGAACAGGCTTGGCGTACAAGCGCGTCCCGGATTTTTTCGGAATCGTTATAGACGGCGACATCAACGTTGTTGAGTACGTCAATGGTGGGTTGGGCGATGTGGATGGTTTTTAACCGTTCGCCAAGCCGTTCCGCCGCCGGTTTCATGAGTGCGCAATGGAAGGGGGCGGACACCGGCAACAGGACCGCACGTTTTGCGCCTTTGGCCGTGGCTATTGTGATGGCGCGTTCAACGGCCGCTTTGGCTCCGGCAATAACGATTTGTCCTGGCGCGTTGAGATTGGCCGCTTCGACGATTTCACCTTGTGCCGCTTCAAGACAGGCCGCCCGGACTTCGTCGGCTTCTAGCCCAAGCAGCGCGGCCATTGCGCCTTCGCCAGCGGGGACGGCTTCCTGCATCGCTTGGGCGCGGAATCTCACCAACGGCACGGCCTCGGCAAAAGACAGTGCTTCTGCCGCGACCAGCGCCGAGTATTCCCCAAGGCTGTGTCCGGCGACCATCGCGGGTTTTGTGCCGCCCGCCGCCAGCCAGGCACGGTATGCCGCGACGCCGGCCGTGAGCATGAGAGGCTGGGTGTTGACGGTGAGCGCCAGACGTTCAGCCGGACCTTCTTCTACCATTTGCCATAAATCTTCACCCAGCGCGTCGGACGCTTCGGCGAATGTTTCCCGGATAACAGACGAGGGGCCGTAGCCGCCCATCATGCCGACCGATTGTGACCCCTGGCCGGGAAAAACCAATGCAAAAGCCATGTTTTCTCCGTGAATAGTAAAAATTGGTACTTCGCCGATTAAAAATCGAAGAGCGCCGCGCCCCAAGTAAAACCGCCGCCTACGCCTTCAACCACAATCCGTTGCCCGGGGCGGACGCGCCCGTCGCGCACGGCGCAGTCAAGCGCGAGCGGCACCGAAGCGGCGGAGGTGTTGCCGTGGCTATCTACCGTGAGCACAATTTTTTCGGACGGCAGTTTGAGCCGTTTTGCCGTGGATTGGATGATGCGGATATTGGCCTGATGCGGGATGAGCCAGTCGATGCTGTCGTGCGGCACACCTGCGGAATCCGTTACTTCCTGCGCCACGTCGCCTAATACTTTGACCGCGAATTTGAATACGGCTTGTCCGTCCATGCGCAGGAACGGGTCGCCCGTGACTTTGCCGCCGGACACATTGCCGGGAACCCACAGCAGTTTGTGCTGATGGCCGTCCGCATGGAGCGCTGTGGCGCGTATTCCGGGTTGATTAGCGGCTTCTAGGATAATGGCTCCCGCGCCGTCGCCGAACAGCACACAGGTACTGCGGTCGTCCCAGTCGAGGATGCGCGAAAACACTTCCGCGCCGATGACCAGTGCCCTTTTGTGGCTCCCGGAACGGATGAATTTTTCCGCAACCGTTAGCCCATAGACAAAGCCGCAACAGACAGCCTGAACGTCGAATGCCGCGCCGCCGTTATGAATGCCGAGACCGGCCTGTACCAAGGTGGCCGTGCTTGGGAAGATGAAATCCGGGGTGGAGGTGGCCACGATGATGAGGTCGATGTCGTCAGCAGAACAGCCCGCAGATTCAATGGCCCGCCGTGCCGCAACCAAGGCTAGGGCGCTGGTGGTTTCATCGGGGGCGGCAAAATGGCGGGAACGGATGCCGGTGCGGGTAATAATCCATTCATCAGAAGTGTTAATGCCGCGCCGGATGAGGTCGTTATTCGTGACGGGCGCCCCCGGCAGGTAGCTGCCTGTTCCGGTGATTTTTGCGTGAATCATGCGTTTGTTTTCCCGTTTTCGGACATCATCGCTGCCATTTTGTCGGTAATACGCTGAATCAAATTGTTGCCCACGGCGTCGGCGGCGCGTGCCAATGCTTGCTCAAACGCATACGCATCTGCTGAACCGTGGCTTTTTAGTACCACGCCCCGCAAGCCGAGTAACACCGCGCCATTGTAACGGCTAGGTTTTGCCCGGTGTTTGAAGCGTTTGAGAACGGGCATGGCAACAAGCCCCATCAACATCGAAAGCGGCCCGCGCTTGAACTCTTCAGTTAAAAAGACTTCCAGCATCTTTGCCAGGCCCTCGGTGGTTTTGAGCGCCACGTTCCCAACAAAACCATCGCAGACCACCACATCGGTAGTGCCTTTGTAAATATCGTCGCCCTCAACGAAGCCGTAGTAATTGAGGTTGCTTGTGCGAAATAGGGCAGCGGCGGCTTTAGTGAGTCCGTTGCCTTTGATTTCTTCATGCCCGACGTTAAGTAGCCCTACCGTTGGGCGTTCTGTGTGGTCGAGTGCCGAAGCCAGCATGACGCCCATAATCCCGAACTGGAGCAGGTGCTGGGCGGTGCAGTCGTAGTTCGCGCCAAGGTCCAGCGCGTAGGTATGGCCTCTGACAGTGGGAAGGGCGAAGCAAATCGCGGGACGGTCAATGCCCGGCAGCATCTTGAGCACAAAATGGGAAATAGCCACCAATGCGCCTGTGTTGCCTGCGGAGACGGCGGCTTGGGCTTCGCCTGTTTTAACCAGATTGAGCGCCACGCGCATGGAAGAATCTTTTTTGGATTTCGTGGCGATGGCGGGGAGTTCGTCCATGCCAACCACTTGGGAGGCATTTTGGATGCGCATCCGTGCCTTGAGTCCCTCTGGCGCATCGGCCAGCAGGGGGCTGAGCACTTCTTCGCGCCCAACGAGAATGGCATGGGCATCAGGATGTGTACGCAGAAAGGCGAGCGTCGCCGGCACGGTGACAACCGGGCCGTGGTCTCCTCCCATGCAGTCAATCGCAATGGTGATATTCATCGCACACTCAGGTTGAAAGCCAGATAACGTGTAGAACGGCTGATAGCATAAAAAACGGCGAGGACGCGCCTGCGTCCTACGCCGATTGCTTTATCCACGGACGTGGGATTACTCGTCCTTGGTTTTGATTACTTTTTTGCCACGGTAATACCCGTTCGGGCTGATGTGGTGACGCAGGTGAACTTCCCCCGTGGTTGATTCAACAGCCAGCGGCGGGGCAGTGAGAAAGTCGTGGGCGCGGTGCATGCCGCGTTTGGACGGGGATTTTTTGTTTTGTTGGACAGCCATGAAACACTCCTAAATTACGAATTTTCCTTGTTCCGCACGAGTACGGCAAAAGGCGATTTTTTGCGTTCGTCGCCGCTTGTTTCCTCACTCCCCGGCAGACGGCAATCCGTATGCCGGGGCGCTATCGGCAACGCGAGGATGATTTCATCCTCCACGAGCGACAGCACATCAAGAAAACCGCCCGTACCCACCTCAATCGCATCAGCCTCGTCGTTTTCCAGTTCATCCTCCGGCAAACGCTGTCCGGGGCGAACCGGCAACAGAGCCGTGTTAACTGCCAGCGTCCAGCCCATCTCGTTGAGGCAACGCTGGCAACGTAACATCAGTTGCCCATTCACGGTGAGGTCAAGCCTCGGTTTGCCTTCAACGTCAATACAGCCAGAAAGCTGCCAGCTCACCACGCCGCTATCGGCGCAAAGCAAACCCTTGATACGGTCAAGGCTCGCAACCGGCACATCACCTTTCAGCAAGCCGCCCTTGGCGGCGAACCTGAAAACGTCCGCGATATGGGTTGTGGCGCCGACGATGTCTTGCTCGAACATAAGCGACGGATAGTATTATCCTTTCTCCCCGCTGTCAAAACCTTGTAACGCCGCCCTCTAATATGAATCCCTCCCCGTCCTCTTTTCCGCGACTCATCTTGGCGTCGACTTCCATCTATCGCCGCCAGTTGCTAGAGCGTCTCGGGCTGCCTTTTGATGTCCAAAGCCCGCAGATTGATGAATCCCGCCTGCCTGATGAAGCTCCTGAACATCTTGCCAAGCGTCTGGCGCTTGCCAAAGCCCGTGCCGTTGTCCAGCCCGATACGCTTGTTATCGGCAGTGACCAAGTTGCCGCTTTGGGGACAGAAATTTTTGGCAAACCGGGTTCCACCGAAAAAGCGGTGTCCCAACTCAAAAAGATGAGCGGGCAAGAAGTTATCTTCCACACTGCCGTGGCGCTTATCGACGGGCGCAACGGGTTTGAGCAGTGCGAAAACATCCCGACCCGTGTGCGTTTCCGTCCGCTAGACGAGGCAGAAATCCGCCGTTACCTCGAACGCGAACCGGCGCTTGACTGCGCGGGCAGCGCCAAATGTGAAGGGCTTGGGATTACGTTGCTCGACGCGCTCACGGGCGACGACCCCACCGCGCTTATCGGGCTGCCCCTGATTGCGCTGGCACGTATGCTCCGCGCCGTGGGCGCGGGGCTGCCATGAGCGTGGCGGCAGACAAGCCATCTCACGGGGCGCTTGTCCTTATTCCCACCCGCTTGGGGGAGGCGCCTTGGCCTGATTTTCTGCCCGCCTCTGTGCAGAACCGTGCGGCGGGGATTCGCCATTTCGTGGTCGAAAACGCCCGTGCGGCGCGGGCAAATCTAAAGCAGATGGGTTTTCCCGGCCTGTTGCGGGAAACCGACATCCGCGAACTCCCCGCCGAAGGCAGCGACGATGCGTTGGATGGCTTGCTGGCTCCCGCGCTGGCGGGCGAGGACGTTGGCCTGATGTCAGATGCCGGATGTCCCGCCGTTGCCGACCCCGGCGCGCGGCTCGTTGCCCGTGCCCATGTTTTGGGGATACGTGTGGTCCCACAGGTGGGACCATCGTCCATTTTGCTAGGCTTGATGGGGTCTGGCCTGAACGGGCAGAACTTTGCCTTTCATGGCTATCTACCGTCTGCCGCCGAGTCCCGCGACCGCCGTTTGCGCACACTCGAAGAAGAATCGCACAAACAGTGCCGCACACAGATTTTTATTGAGACGCCTTACCGTAACGAACACCTGTTTAGTGCCCTCCTTCGCGTCTGCCGCCCCGCCACGCGCCTCACGGTTGCGCGTGCGCTAACTACCTCTGATGAGTACCTGCGTACACTCACCATCGGCGAGTGGCGCCAAACACCGCCCCCCGCGCTTTCCAAGTATCCGGCGCTGTTTTTGATGCTGGCTTGAGCTTGAGTAAGCGGAGACGCGGAATTTATGCGCGGTCTAGTTTGAAATCCGTCCTCCTGCCAAAAAGGGGAACATCTTCCGCCAGAATGGGAATGCCCCGTTTTTGTGGGTAGACTCTTGCGTTTTTTGGATTCTTGCCTTTTAACATCTTATGCAGCCTAACAATCTATCTGAAACCGACTGTTACCACTGCGGCCTGCCTGTGCAGCCGCAGACGCATTACACCGTGGCTGTGGACGGTAAGGTTCGCCACATGTGCTGCTTGGGGTGCGAAGCGGCGGCTCGCGCAATTGTTGAAAATGGGTTGTCTGATTATTACCGTCGGCGCGATGCGATGCCCGAAAAACGCCCCGAAGCGTTGCCGGAAGAACTCCGGGATTTGGGGCATTTTGATAATCCCGAATTTCAGCAGAACCTTGTGCGCCCGGTGGGCGAGCATGAGCGCGAGGCGGCGTTAATTCTTGAGGGGATTACTTGCGCGGCGTGCTTGTGGCTGAACGAGCGGCATCTTGCCCAGCAGTCGGGGGTCTCTGCGGTGCAGGTGAATTACGCGACAAGGCGTGTGCGGGTGCGGTGGGATGAGCGGCGGATAAAACTTTCCGACATCCTTGGTGCTATCCAGACTATCGGCTACCGCGCTTTTCCCTACGACTCTGCGCGGGCTGAACAGGTGGCGGACCGCGAACGGCGTTCGATGCTGTGGCGGGTGTTCGTGGCCGGGTTTGGGATGATGCAGGTCATGATGTATGCAATCCCTTTTTATCTAGGGAACGATGACCTCAATGTGAGGGAAAACCTCATTTTCCGTCTTGCCAGTCTTGGATTGACTCTGCCGGTGGTGCTGTATTCAGCCGCGCCGTTTTTCAGACACGCTGTGCGTGACATTCTTTTGCGGCGGCTTGGGATGGATGTGCCGGTGGCGCTGGGTATCGGGAGTGCTTTTCTGGCGAGCTTGTGGGCAACGGTGACGAATGGGCCTTCGGTTTATTTTGATTCGGTGACGATGTTCGTTTTTTTTCTGTTAGGCGGGCGTTATCTCGAAATGCTGGCGCGGGCGAGGGCAGTGCGCGGTATCGAGGAATTGGGCAAGGTTTTGCCTGCGTTTGCGGAACGTCTCCCGCATTGGCCGGAGCCTGATAGCGGGCGGGTGCCGGTTTCGCAACTCGTACCGGGCGACTTTGTGCGGGTACGTCCCGGCGAAGTGATTCCCGCTGACGGGGTTGTTATTGATGGCACAAGCGAAGCAAACGAAGCCTTGTTGACCGGCGAGAGCCATCCCGTACCCAAACGGGAGGGCGATTTGCTGACGGGCGGCAGCATCAATATTTCTAGCCCGCTGGTGATGCGGGTGGAACAAGTGGGAGATAACACCCGGCTGGCGGCCATCCGCCGGCTGATGGAACGGGCTTCGGAAGAAAAACCAAGATTGGCATCTGTTGCCGATAAATGGGCGACACGTTTTGTGGTGGGGTTGCTGGTGCTGGCGGCTGTGACGGGGGTGGTCTGGTATTTTGTGGAACCTTCGCGGGTGCTATGGGTGTTTGTGTCTGTGTTGGTGGTGGCGTGCCCTTGTGCGCTGTCGCTGGCGACGCCCGCCGCGCTGACTGTGGCGACAGACGCTCTGGCGCGTATGGGCGTACTGGTGACCCGGGGGCATGCCATCGAGACTTTGGCACGAGCTAATCATTTTGTGTTCGATAAAACCGGTACGCTGACTTTGGGGCGGATGCGCTTGGAAGAGGTGCTGCCCCTCGGCGTGATGGATGCCGATGCGCTGCTTGCGCTGGCCGCCGCGCTGGAGCAAGGCTCTGAACATCCTGTTGCCTCTGCTCTGCGCGATGCGGCAAAAGGAAAGCCAGCGGCAGAGGTGAGTGATGTAGTCGCGGTGACGGGGCAGGGGTTATCCGGGCGGAACAGTGGCGGGGGGGTGTGGATTGGACGCCCCGATTTCGTGGCCGTCCGTGCGGGCTTGCAAGTACCGGATGCAGTGTTCCGCATGGAATCGAAAGCGGGAACGGTAGTTTCTCTGGCTGATGAGCGCGGCTGGCTGGGGCTTTTCCGGTTTGCCGATACGTTGCGTCCGGCGTCTGCCGATTTAGTCCGGCAGCTCGAATCGGAGAAAATCCCTGTGACGATTCTTTCTGGCGATATGCCAACGGTGGTAGCGGCAGTGGGCCGGCAGTTAGGGATTGCCGATGTGTTCGGCGGGATGACGCCGCAAGAAAAACAGTTGTTTATTGCCCAGTTGCAGAGCAATCCGGCCAAGGTGGTGGCGATGGCCGGCGACGGGGTCAATGATGCGCCGGTCTTGGCGCAGGCCCATGTGTCGTTAGCGATGGCCAGCGGGACGGATCTCGCCCGCAATCAGGCCGATATTGTGCTGCTCGGTGAAGATTTTGTGGGTTTGGGCGACGGTATTGGCCTAGCGCGTAAGACTCTGCGGATTATCCGGCAGAATCTGTTATGGTCGTTCCTGTACAACTTTTGTGCTGTTCCCTTAGCGATGGCGGGTTGGGTGACGCCTTTGATGGCGGGAGTAGGAATGGCCGGCAGCTCATTGTTGGTGGTTCTTAACGCATTGCGGTTGCAATCGGCTGTGCCTGGAGTGAAGTAAACATGGAGGCGAGCCTCTACATTCTGATTCCTATTTCGGTGTTGTTGGTGTTCGTTATCGGCGCACTGTTTTGGTGGTCCCTGCGGACCGGGCAGTATGACGACCTCGAAGGCCCTGCGCACAGGCTTTTGTTCGATGACCGGGACGAGCCGGAGGACGGTCAGGAACATGATGTTGGGACTGATGAGCACCTATCTCGGAAGTTGTAATAAAACAGCCCGTTAAAAATTCTGTCGGTACAGGCAGAAAAAGCAAGACAATTGATATGTATCAAGAGAACAAAATAGAAACGAGGGATACTTCCTCCATATTTCGGCTGTATGGGCGGTTTTGTTAGCCCACTATCCAGTCGGGTTAGTGAATTTCATGGATTAGTCTCTCTGTTGGGGTTGGGGGTGCGTTTATACGCACCCTTTTTTTCGTCTAAAAATTTGTTTGTCTTATGTTTGGCGCGGTGTTCCCCGGTTTCCATTTCTGTGGGGCGCGGGGGAAAATGCACACCTGTGGTTTGACCTGTATCAAATTGTAGATTTAGTCCGCAGGTATCCTTCAGCCAGCGAAAGTGGCGCTTAGGCTGTTTCTGCCTTTTTAGTGTCACTCTCCCGGCTGTTGGTTTATCGGAAATTCAAATTAACCAAGAGGTGATACACATGCAATCGCAAGCGACTTATGACTACGGAGTCGTGCGCAAGTTCGCCGTGATGACGGTCGTATGGGGCATCGTGGGTATGCTGGTCGGCGTCATCGTCGCGGCACAGCTCATATGGCCCGAACTAAACCTGCTCGAGTTTCTGGGTTATGGCAGGTTGCGCCCACTACATACCAATGCAGTAATTTTTGCGTTTGGTGGCTGTGCTTTGTTCGCAACATCTTTTTATTCTGTGCAACGTACCTGTCATACTAGGTTGTTTGCGCCGGGGCTTGCGAATTTTGTTTTCTGGGGTTGGCAACTGATTATTCTGTGTGCCGCTGTTACGCTTCCTCTCGGTTTGACGACAGGTAAGGAATATGCGGAGCTCGAGTGGTGGATTGACATCCTCATCGCCGTAGTCTGGGTAGCCTATGCAATCGTGTTCTTCGGGACCATTGTCATCCGCAAAGTCCCGCACATTTACGTGGCAAACTGGTTTTTCGGTGCATTTATTATCGCCGTGGCAATCCTGCATATCGTCAATAGTGCCGAAGTGCCGGTTTCATTCTTCAAGTCTTATTCGGCTTACGCCGGCGTCCAAGATGCGATGGTGCAATGGTGGTACGGCCACAATGCAGTGGGTTTCTTCCTCACGGCGGGCTTCCTAGG
The DNA here is from genome assembly GCA_031257305.1 of Azoarcus sp. Classification (GTDB taxonomy): domain Bacteria; phylum Pseudomonadota; class Gammaproteobacteria; order Burkholderiales; family Rhodocyclaceae; genus WRNU01. The sequence continues at coordinate 2,111 of JAIRPB010000145.1, read as the reverse complement.
CATCATGTATTACTTCGTGCCAAAGCAAGCTGACCGCCCGATTTTCTCGTATCGCCTGTCCGTCGTGCACTTCTGGGCGCTAATCTTTACCTACATGTGGGCAGGTCCGCACCACCTGCATTACACCGCGTTGCCTGACTGGGCACAGTCTCTCGGTATGCTGTTCTCGCTGATTCTGCTGGCTCCCTCTTGGGGCGGTATGATTAACGGCATCATGACCTTGTCGGGGGCTTGGCATAAACTGCGCACCGACCCCATCCTCAAGTTCTTGGTCACGTCGCTCTCGTTCTACGGCATGTCGACCTTTGAAGGCCCGATGATGTCGATTAAGAGCGTCAATTCGCTCTCGCACTATACCGAATGGACTGTTGGCCACGTTCACTCCGGCGCACTGGGTTGGGTGGCAATGATTTCCATCGGCGCCGTCTACTTCATGCTCCCGCGTCTCTATGGCAAGAAAGAGATGTATAGCACCAAGCTCATCAATACCCACTTCTGGGTAGCGACCGTCGGCATCGTGCTCTACATTGCTTCAATGTGGATTGCCGGGGTAATGCAAGGGCTAATGGAGCGCGCGATTAATCCAGACGGGACGCTGACTTACGCCGCATATATCGACATCGTCGTGGCGAAGGTTCCGTACCTGTATGTCCGTCTGCTTGGCGGTGCGCTTTTCCTAGTGGGCATGCTCATCATGTTCTACAACATGGTCAAGACCATTTCCGGCGCGAAAGCCTATGACGCGCCCGTGGTGGCTCCTGCCCCTGCTCATGCCTGATTGGAGAACAAAACATGGATCAATCTAAACACGAAGCCATCGAGCGCAATGCGTTCCTGATGATCGTTTTAACGCTACTGGCCGTTAGCGTAGGGGGGGCGGTGGAAATCATTCCGCTGTTTTTCCAAACATCGACGACGAAAGCTGTTGACCAGAACGGTAAGGCGATTGACGTAAAACCTTATACGGCGCTCCAACTAGCAGGGCGGGATATTTACATCCGCGAAGGCTGTTACAACTGCCACTCGCAGATGATTCGCCCCCTGCGTGCCGAAACCGAACGCTATGGTCACTACTCGGTAGCGGGTGAGTTTATCTACGACCATCCGTTCCAGTGGGGTTCCAAGCGCACGGGGCCTGATTTAGCCCGTGTTGGCGCACGTTATTCGGACGAATGGCACAAGCGGCATTTGCTTGACCCGCGCAGTGTCGTGCCTGGGTCGAATATGCCAGCGTACAAGTGGCTTGACCGTCCCCTCAATATGGCTGATATCGGCAAACGCATGAGCGTGCTGAAACTCCTCGGTGTGCCTTATTCCGATGACGATATTGCCAAAGCAGGGGCGGAAATCTCTGGCAAAAAAGAGCTTGATGCCGTTGTTGCCTATCTCCAGGGTATGGGGCTGGCGCTTCGTAACGTGCAGTAAGAGTTTGGGACCGCGCCGCTATGGACATCAATTACGTGAGAGGCATCCTCGTTATCGTGTGTCTGCTGTGTTTTGGCGGGCTCTGCTATCTGGCGTTTCACAAAAACGCTAAAGCAGGGTTTGACAAAGCGGCGCAGCTTCCTCTGGCTGATGACGATCTGCCGGCAAGTCCGGCTGACAGAAAGGAATGACAAATGGCTGACTTTACAGACGGTTTCTGGAACATGTATGTGGCGGGTTTTGTGGTATTTGGCCTGCTGCTCTGTGCCGTCCTGTTGGTTTTCAACATGACGGCGCGCCAATCGGGCGAACCTAAAGTGCAAGGGCACGTATGGGACGAGACCCTAAAGGAATACAACAACCCGTTGCCTTCGTGGTGGTTGTTCCTATTTTGGGGAACCATCATTTTTGCGGTGGTTTATCTTGTTATTTACCCAGGGTTCGGAAATAGACTGTCCTACGGAAAGGAGGACAAGGGACTGCGTTCGGAATATGCGGCGGATGTTAAGGCCACTGAAAACCTGTTTTCGCAGTATGCGAATACAGACCTCAATTCTTTGGCAAGTAATTCAAAGCTGATGGAAACAACGGGTAGACGCCTGTTCCTGACCTACTGCTCGCAATGCCATGCTTCAACAGGCAAAGGGGCGGGTAAGGGATTTCCAAACCTAACCGATGGTGATTGG